>CAZWUP010000164.1:0-6644 GCA_964637045.1 uncultured Porticoccaceae bacterium
CGGCCTTGTCGGCCTCGATCTGGTTCATCATTTTCATGGCTTCGACGATGCACAGCACATCGCCCACACTGACCTTCTGGCCCACTTCCACAAAAACCGGGGCGCCGGGGGATGGGGAGCGGTAGAAGGTGCCCACCATGGGTGACTTGACCACGTGGCCACTGAGCCCGGCGGGCTCTGCGGGCGCTTCCGCCGCAGGCGCCGCTGCCGGAGCTGCCGCCGGGGCCGGCGCCATCTGGGGCTGATTCATGGGCATCATCATCTGGGGCACAAAGTTGAAGCCGGAGCGGCTGATGCGCACCGATTCCTCCCCTTCCTTGATCTCGATTTCACCGATATTGGACTCTTCGAGCAGTTCAATGAGTTTTTTTATCTTGCGGATATCCATGGTCTGATTCCTGGCAGTAGGGTAGTTGAAAGAGTGGGATTAGGCCGACACCTGTGCCATGGCGGCGGTCAGCGCCAGTTCGTAGCCGAGGGGTCCCAGGCCGCAGATAACGCCCTTGGCGATATCCGAGAAATAGGAGGTGTGGCGGAAGGCCTCCCGGGCGTGAACATTGGACAAGTGCACCTCGATAAAGGGGATCTCGCTGGCCAGCAGGGCGTCCCTCAGGGCGACGCTGGTATGGGTAAAGGCGGCGGGATTGAACAGGATGAAGTTCACCCCTTCGCGGCGCGCATCGTGAATGCGCTCGATCAGCTCGTACTCGGCGTTGCTCTGCAGGGTAAGAAAGTGGTGGCCCTGGTCGAGACAGAGCTGCTGCAGGCGCTGATTGATGTGTTCGAGGGTGGCGCTGCCGTAGACCTCCGGCTCGCGGGTGCCGAGCAGGTTGAGGTTGGGGCCGTGAAGTACCAGTATGGTGGCCATGGGAAGATGCCAATTGCCCAAATGTAGTGGCGGAGTCTGCCGCAAAAAATACGGGATGTCCATCACAAAGGCCATTTTCGCGACGTTGCCGGCATGATGGCTATCGTTGCGCGATTTTTCATCGAAAATTCCGCCGCCGGGCGGCAGATGTCGCCACGTTTGCCGATCTTGGCCCCGGGTTGCTGAGGGATGGGCGCAATATCCCGGCAAACTGGTGATCTTGTCGCCATCGTGCGCTAACTTGAGCCCTAATGGCGCTATTTTTTGGTCAACGCAGAAATCACGGAGGTCCTGGTCAGGATTTGCGGCAATATCTCCGGCTGGCGCTGTCCGGCCCGGTACAGCAGGTACAGGGGCACCCCGTTGCGGCCGTTGGCATTGAGCAGGGCGGTGATCTCCGGATCGTAGTTGGTCCAGTCTCCTTTCAGGTAGACGATGTCTGCCCCCTTCAGGGTGGCGGCAAACTCGTCGGAAGCCAGGGCCATTTTCTCATTGGCCAGGCAGGTGATGCACCAGTCGGCGGTCAGGTTGACGAACACCCCGCGCCCCTCCGCCAGCAGGCTGTTCAGCCGGGCCTGGCTGTAGGGCTCCCAGATCTGCTCTTCCTGGGCCAGGGTCAACTGCCTGGCGGGGATGGCGATGGCGGCCACCAGGGTCACAGCGGCCACCACCTTGCCTGCCGCAGTCCGGCCTTTGCCGAGCCAGATCGCCAGGGTCACCAGCACCAGGCCGGTGAGGACCGCCACCAGGGTGTCGGCATCGGTCTGGTGGCCGAGAATCCACAGCAGCCAGACACAGGTGAGAAACAGGGGGAAGGCCAGCAGCTCCTTGAGCTTCTCCATCCAGGGCCCGGGTTTGGGCAGCGCCTCCAGCACGCCGGGCACCCAGGTCAACACCAAAAAGGGCAGCGCCATACCCAGGCCCAGGGCGGCGAATACCACCACCGCTACAGGCGTCGGCTGGGTGAGGGCAAAACCCAGGGCGGTGCCCATAAAGGGTGCCGAGCAGGGGCTGGCGATAATGGTGGCCAGCACGCCGGTGAGAAAGGAGTGGCGCAACCCGGTGCCGCCGGTGGCGCCGCTGCCCAGGTTCATCAGGCGCAGGCCGGCGGTATAAAAGCCCATAAACCCCAGGCCCATAACAAAGAACAGGAACACCAGGGCGGTGATAAAGCCGGGGGATTGGAGCTGGAACCCCCAGCCCAGGGCCTGGCCGCCGGCGCGGAGGGCGATCAACACCAGGGCCACGGCGATAAAACTGGTCACCACCCCGGCGCTGTAGGCGAGGCCGTGAACATGGCGGCGGTGGACCGACAGGTGGCCCTGGGACAGGCTGAGAACCTTGATGGACAGCACCGGAAAGACGCAGGGCATCAGGTTGAGGATCAGCCCCCCCAGCAGGGCAAACACCAGGATCAGGGCCAGGGACTCGGAGCCGCCCGGGGAGGAGGGGGCGATATCCCCTGGCGGACTGTCGCTCACTGCCAGTGCGCTGCCGCTGATGGTGACGTACTGGGTGCGGGGCGGGTAGCAGAGCCCGGCATCGGCACAGCCCTGGGACTGGACGCGAACAACCCCAGCGGCGGCGGTGGCCGGCAGGGAGGCGCGCACCTCGGTGGCGGTGTAATAGACCTCCACCTCCTTTTCGAAGTACTCGTCGTAGCGGGTGACGCCCCCTTGAAAGTGCTGCTCCAGTGGTTGCTGGCTGCCATCCGGGTCGACGGCGGCGGTGCTGAAGCTGTCCCGGTAGAGGTAGTAGCCGGGCGCGATCAGCCAGCTCATCACCAGTTCGCCGTTCACCACTTCCGGGTGCAGCTGATAGGCCTGTTCCACCGGGAGAAAATCCTGGCCGCCGCCCAGGGCGGAGGTGGTCAGCCCGTCCCTCTCAAACCTCAGGGTGTCCGCCAGACTGGCGGTGGACACCAGGGCCAGCAGGGGGAGCATCAGCCAGTGAAGAAGTTTGGTCACCAGGGGTTGTGTCCTGTGGTTGAAGGTGGTGGACATTGTAAGGGCAATGACCGCTGCGGGCGAGTTTGAGTGGCGGAAAGCTGAGTGGCGGAACAGCGGATTGTTCCATGCTATAGTGGCACCCATGTCGAGATACACATACCTTTTAGCCGCATTGCTGGGCGGTTTCGCTGTCACTTCGGGGGCCTCCGATACCCTGAGTGCTGCCGACGGCCGGGTTCGGGAGACCATCCCCGGCCAGAACCGGGGGGTGGCCTACCTGACCCTCGGCAACGCATCCCCTCAGGAGTGCCCATTGCTGGAGGTGACCTCACCGGCGGCCGCCAGGGTGGAGCTTCACCAACACAGCCACCTCGATGGGCGGATGCAGATGCGCCGGGTCGAGGCCTTCAGTCTTGCCCCCGGATCCCGTCAGGTGATGAGGCCCGGGGGGCTGCACCTGATGCTGCTGGAGCTGGCGCGGCCCCTGCGCCGCGGGGATGCGGTTGATTTCCACTTTGATTTTGGTGCCTGCGGCGACTTGTCCGTCACCCTGCCGGTGGTGGCCGTGGGCGAGGACTGAGGAAGCGTACTATGGATACCGGACCGGGATCGGCCTTGGGCAGTCACAAAAAGCGTATCGCCCAGGTGGTGGCTGCGGTGGTGGCACTGGTGTTGCTGCTGCTGGTGATGCTGGGCTGGTGGTGGAGCCGGGAGCCCGACCTGCTGGACACCGACTCCGTCCTCGCCGCCTATCCCGACAGCGGCGAGATTACCGGAGTGCGCACTACCGCAACCCTGATTGCGGTGACCGAGACCCTGCTCCACAAGCGTGGCGGCTACCTGAGCAACGACCGCTTCCCGCCCGGCGTATGGCTGGACAATATCCCCAACTGGGAGTTCGGCGTGCTGACCCAGGTGCGCGACCTGTCGAAGGCCATGCGCGACCGCTTCAGTCGCTCCCAGTCCCAGTCCACGGAAGACCCGGACCTGGCCCTGGCAGAGCCCAGATTCAATTTTGACAACGACAGCTGGATTCTCCCGGACACCGAGTCCGAGTACCGCACCGGCCTCAAGCACCTCGGGGGGTATCTCGGCCGCCTCGCCGACGACGACCAGTACAACGCCCAGTTCTACGCCCGCGCCGACAATCTCAACTTTTGGCTGTCCACCGTGGAATCCCGTCTCGGCAGCCTGTCCCAGCGCCTCAGCGCCAGTGTCGGCCAGCGCCGCCTGAACACCGACCTGGCCGGCGAATCCGCCAGCAAGCAGTCCACCAGGTCCCCCGGTGAAATTGCCGTCAAAACCCCCTGGAATGAATTGGACGATGTGTTCTACGAGGCCCGTGGCACCGCCTGGGCACTGATCCACATCCTGCGGGCCATGGAGGTGGATTTCGCCTCGGTGCTGGAAAAGAAAAATGCCAAGGTCAGCTTGCAACAGATCATCCGCGAGCTGGAGGGTACCCAGGAGCCCCTGGGCAGCCCGATGATTCTCAACGGCTCCGGCTTCGGGTTTTTGGCCAACCATTCATTGACCATGGCCTCCTATATCAGCCGGGCCAATGCGGCGATCATCGATCTGCGGGAATTGCTCGCCCAGGGGTAGACTCTTGACGTCGCACCGCACCGCCACTGGCCACGCCCCCCACCCCCAGCCGGGCAAGCGACCCGGTGGCCGCGGGCACAAGGTCTTCCAGACCAATCTGGAGAGCAGCGAGCTGGGCATTGTCGCCATCGACGGCTACGGCTTTATCGTCGCCATCAATTCCCTGCTGCTGGAGCTGCTGGGTTTCCAGGAGCAGGAGCTGATCGACAAGCCCCTGCGGCTGCTGTTTCCCGATCTCGACGACGTCCCCGAGGGCGGGACCTTTCGCCAGGTGCTGGAGACCGCCCGCCAGCACAGCAGGGACGGCTTTCTCAGCGGGGTGTCGGTGGACGGCACCGCCAGCAAGTTCGACGTGTGGATTTTTGACAGCGCCAGCCACCTGGGCCATCTCACCCTGTGTTGCCGGGATGTCACCCCCCAGGCCGACCTCCAGGATACCCTCCATAGGCACAAGGAAATGTTGCGGGCCCTCTACACCCAGGTGGCGGATGCCATCCTGCTGGTGGATCAGCGGGGCTATCTGGAAGACCTCAATCCGGTGGCTGCGGAAATGCTCGGCCTGGGCCACCGCCGCCACGGCAATGTGTATCTCGGGGATGTGCTCCATCTCAAGGACAGCGAGGGCAACCTGGTCAACCCCGTCGGCGATGCCCTGGGCCGGGAGCGCACCGTAAACCGGGTGGCTGACATCGCCCTCGAACTGGCCGATACCGCAGTGCCGGTGATGGTCAGCGCCACCCCAATTCGCGATCGCAACAGCCATATCGTGGGCTGCGTTATCGTGATGCGGGCGGTGAGCGAGTCGCGGCGGGTCTCCACCCGCCTCAGCTGGCACGAGACCCACGATCCTCTCACCCAGCTCACCAACCGCCGCCAGCTGGAAAACGAAGTGCTGTTGGCGGTGGATGACGCGCGGGTGGAGAACTCCCGCCACGCCCTGCTCTATATCGACCTGTACAATTTTTCCATGATCAACGACACCTGTGGCCACGCCGCCGGTGACGAGTTGCTGCGCCACTGTGCCCGCCTGCTCACCCAGGTGGTGGGGGACCACGATGTGGTTGCCCGCAGCGGCAATGACGAGTTCGCCATCCTGCTGTGGGGCCGCTCCGACGAGCAGGCGCGCTGCGCCGCGGAAGCCGTACTCGCGGCCATTGTCGGCTTTAGCCTGCCCTGGCGGGAGCGGCGGCTCAAGGTTGGCGCCAGTATCGGGGTGGCGATGATCGACCGGGACAGCGAGTCGGAGACGGGCATCCTGCTGGCGGCCCGGGCCTCCTGCGGGGTTGCCCGGGACAGCGGCCGCAACCGCATCCACATTCCCAGCCACAGCCTGGGCCACCAGTCCCGCCACAGCCTGTCCCGCTGGGCCGCCAGTATCAGCGACGCCCTCGACGAAAACCGCTTTGTGGTCTACTGCCAGCCCATTGTGCCCCTGCAGAACGACGGCCTGGGCAGACACTGCGAGGCCCTGGTACGGATGCTGGACCGCGATGGAAAGATCATTCCCCCGGGCAAGTTTATCCCCGCTGCGGAGAGCTCCGGCCTGATCGACGATATCGACAAGTGGGTGTTCGACAAGGTTCTCAACACCCTGGAGGCCCTGCCGGCAGAGCGGGCGCGGCAGCTGGCCATTTCGGTGAATCTGTCCGGCAACACCATCAGCGACGAACACTTTCTCGGTTATGTCACCGGTCGCCTCCGGGAGGTCCGCCTGGAGCCGGGAGTGCTCCATTTTGAAATCACCGAGACCGCGGCGATCAAGCATTTCGACCGGGCAATCCAGTTTATCCGCGCCCTCAACGAGCTGGGTTGCAAGTTCGCCTTGGATGACTTTGGCAGCGGCCTGTCATCCTTCGGCTATCTCAAACAGCTGCCGGTGGACTACCTGAAGATCGACGGCAGCTTTGTCTGCACCATGGAGCAGCAGGACGTGGAGTACTCCATGGTCAGCACCATCAACCACCTGGCCCATATCATGGGCCTGTCCACCATCGCCGAGGGCGTGGAAAACCCGGAGCAGCTGGCGATGCTCAAGGCCATGGGTGTCGACTACGGCCAGGGCTTTTATATCGCCGCGCCAGAGCCTATGGAGCGGCTGCTGCTGGGGAGTTGACCAGACAGTGGCAGCCACTGAGCCGCTGGTGCTGAGGTCAGCCTGGTGGAGAAAGCCATCCCGGGGCTGCGGCCGGGCTACGAAGCACCATAAAGCCCTTAATTCAGCG
>CAZWUP010000165.1:0-6607 GCA_964637045.1 uncultured Porticoccaceae bacterium
TCCTCGTAGAGGATATGGGAGTAGCGGCTGCCGTACTGCATGTCCTGCCACTGCTTGACCATCCCCAGGGCCTGATTGTTGAGGGTGATGATCTTCACCGGCAACTGGTGCTGGGTACAGGTGGACAGCTCCTGGATACACATCTGGATACTGCCCTCGCCGGTGACACAGGCCACATCCGCATCCGGGTGGGCCATCTTCACCCCCATGGCTGCCGGCAAGCCGAAGCCCATGGTGCCCAGGCCTCCGGAATTGATCCACCGGCGGGGCTTGTCGAACAGGTAATACTGGGCGGCAAACATCTGGTGCTGACCCACGTCCGAGGTGACAAAGGCCTGGCCCTGGGTAATTTTGTACAGCGACTTGATGACATCCTGGGGCTTGATGACGCTGCCCGAGCTGGGCTCGTAGCGGGACGCGGTGTACAGCCCGTGGCGGGCCCGCCACTCGTCGATCTGCCGCCACCAGCCGCCCAGGGCCTCCTGGTCCGGCTTCTTGCCGGTGTCGCGAATCTGGTCGAGCATGTCCTGCAACACCACATCACAGGAACCGACAATGGGAATATCGGCATTGACCGTCTTGGAGATGGACGTGGGGTCGATGTCGATATGGATAATGGTCGCCTCGGGACAGAATTTCGCCGGGGTGTTGGTGACCCGGTCGTCGAAGCGCGCGCCCACGGCGAGGATCACATCCGCGTGATGCATGGCGGTGTTGGCCTCGAAGGTGCCGTGCATCCCCAGCATGCCGAGAAACTGGCGGTCGCTGCCGGGATAGCAGCCCAAACCCATCAGGGTGTTGGTGACCGGGTAGTTGAGCAGTTTGGCAAGTTCCGTCAGGTACTCGGAGGCCTCCGCCATGATCACCCCGCCACCGGCGTAGATCACGGGCTTTTTCGCCGCCAGCAGGGTTTTCACCGCCCGCTTGATCTGCCCGGAGTGGCCCTTGGTGGTGGGCTGGTAGGAGCGGATGCGGGTCTTTTCCGGGTACTTGTAGGCCACCTTGACATTGGGGTCGGTGACATCCTTGGGAATGTCCACCACCACCGGGCCGGGGCGCCCGGTGGAGGCGATGTAGAAGGCCTTGGCAATGGTCTCGGCGATGTCTTCCTGGCGCCTGACCATAAAGCTGTGCTTCACGATGGGGCGGGAAATCCCCACCATGTCGGTTTCCTGGAAGGCGTCGTCGCCGATCTTGTCCTGGGTGACCTGGCCGGAGACCACCACCATGGGAATGGAGTCCATGTAGGCGGTGGCGATACCTGTGATGGCGTTGGTGGCCCCTGGGCCCGAAGTCACCAGGGCCGCACCCACCTTGCCGGTGGCGCGGGCGTAGCCGTCGGCGGCGTGTACCGCGGCCTGCTCGTGGCGGCAGAGAATGTGCTTGAGCTGATCCTGGCGGAAAATGGCGTCGTAGATATGGAGTGCGGCACCGCCGGGATAACCCCAGAGATGTTCGACACCGGCTTCATGGAGAGCGCGGACGAGAATATCGCCGCCTGACATAAGTTCCACTGTAGTACCCTCATTGGTTGGTCAACACCGGCTCGACAGCCTGAAGAGAAAAACCAACACGCGGGCATTACAGGATTGCGAGGGCAACACAGGGTCAGGCGAATCAATAACTGCCGGGTTCAGACCCCATAAGGACTGCGGGTAAGCAGTTCCTTTCTGTAGATGACCAGCGAGTGACGTTCACACTCTTCTGGTATGGCACAAGCCGAAAAAGCAAGTATCCACTTGCGGGCTGCAACTCTAGCAGCAAAAGCGGATTAGTCAACCCCGAAATTGTGCTCTCACCGCGAAATCCTGGTCACTTGGCGAGCTCATCCATCCGGGCGTCGCGCTCGGCGGCCTGCTCCAGGAGCAGCTGCTCCACCCCCCGGGCGTCGTCCAGGTTCTTCTGGTAAATCACCTCGGGCTTCTCCTCGGGACCCTGCCGAAACACCAGCAGATACAGGGTCATTGAAATCACCAGCAGTGCAAGCAACATTCTGATCATGGGCAGTTACCGATTTACTCACAAGTCGGGAATTAGGGCGACACTTCGGGGTCGAGGGCAGAGGTTTCCAGCAGCGTCGGCGACAGGACGTGGCGGACCCTAATGGCACTTGCTTAAGCCAAGCAACCACATCAGGCGACTACAAAGCACCAGAGAGTCGTCAAGCAAGCGCCATTTATAGCCAACCTCAAAGTCTACCAGCAGTTGAGGATTGAGGTGCAGGTTAAAAATTCACGCCCTGCCAGGGCTGTGGCCGGGCTACGAAGCACTAGAACCTTGATTCAGCGCCGTTCAATCAAGGAGAGTCAAAAGACCTGTTTTTCGAATCCGAGAGAACAGCCACCAGTGGCAAAGCTCGGTGAAATTTGTCAGTATCGAAAGCCATGTCCTGTCACCCGGAATTCTCACCCTTGAACAAAAGCCTGAGCGCCGCGGACCTCCGAGCTCTGACCTCGACCCTGCTGGTTCGAACTCTCGGTTTTGTGCTGCTGTGGTGGATCCTAAGCGAGGGGGATCTCCGGGCATGGTGGCTCGGCGCCGCGGTGATCGCCATTGCCCTGGGGGCAAGCCTGCACCTGGCTCCGGCCTCCACCTCCCCCGTCAGGCTGACACGCCTGCCGGGGTTTGTCTGCTATTTTGCCTGGCAATCCATTCGCGGCGGCATCAGGGTATCCCTCACCGCCCTTCGACCCCGGCCGCCACTGGTGCCGAACATTGTCGAGCTCCACCTCACCCTGCCCCCCGGCGGCTCCCGAGTACTGCTGGTGAGCGCACTCAGCCTGATGCCCGGCACCCTGGGGGTGGAGCTCGACGGCGACCGGTTGCGCCTTCATGTACTCGATCAACATCAGGACCTAATCGGGGAATTCCAGGGCCTGGAGACCCGTATCGGCCACCTGCTGGGGGTTGCTCCATGACCGGAGTCGAGCTGCCACTTGCCGGGTTTCTGCTGCTCAACCTGGCGATCACCCTGCTGGTGGCCACCCGCGGCCCCACCGCTGCGGACCGAATGCTGATAGCCCTGTTGTTCGGCACCACCGGGGTGGCCATTCTCGTCCTGTTGGCCTATGCCGGGGGCGCGACCGAGCTGGTGGATGTGGCCCTGGTGCTGGCCCTGCTGGCGGCCTTTGCCGGCATCACCTTCGCCCGGCGCACCTGGACGGCGACAGGGGGCGGCGATGGTTGACGGCCTGAGCCTGGCGCTGTTGTGCAGTGGCGGCTTTTTTTATTTTGCCGGCACCCTGGGCCTGCTGCGCTTCCCCGATGTCTACTGCCGCCTCCACGCCCTGGCCAAGGCGGACAACCTGGGCCTGGGCTGTGTATTGCTGGGGTTGGCGCTACAGGCGGACTCGCTGGCGGCGGCCCTCAAGCTGTTGTTGATCTGGCCCCTGGTGCTGGCCGCCAGCGCCGGGGTGAGCTACGCCATCGCCAACCGGGCGGACACCCTGGGTATCGCCCCCTGGCGCAGGGAGGAGCCGTGACCCTGGCACTGGCCTTTGATGGACTGCTGGCCCTGGCCCTGGTGTGGAGCGCCTGGCGCTGCCTCGCCACCCCCAGGCTCGACCGGGCGGTGGTTTTGTTTATCGCCTTCGGCCTGCTGCTGACCCTGGCCTGGGCACGGCTGCAGGCGCCGGATATCGCCCTCGCCGAAGCGGCCATCGGCGCCGGACTTACCGGGGTGCTGCTGCTCGATGCCCTGGGGAGCTTTGGCGGCAGGGAACGCAACCAGGAGGGGGAATGAAGCGATTTCTGGTGATTTTGGCCGCCGTGGTTTTCGTTCCCATTCTGGCAACCGCCATGGTCGACCTGGCCCCCGCCCCCCTCGACCTGCGCCCACAGGTGGCGGCCAATCTGGCGGTAAGCGGCGTCAGCCACCAGGTGACCGCGGTGCTGCTCAACTACCGGGGCTACGACACCCTGCTGGAAATTGGCGTACTCCTGCTCGCCCTGTTTGGGGTGCTGGCGGCAACCCCTGCCCACAGGGACATCGCCCCGGCCAGGGCCGAGCTCATTCAATCCACCCTCACCAGGCTGGCGGTACCGCTGATGATCCTGGTGGCCGGTTACCTGCTGTGGGCCGGGGCCTTCCGGCCCGGCGGAGCCTTCCAGGCCGGCGCCGTTCTCGGCGCCGCCGCGGTGCTCGCCCACCTGGTGGGCCTGGTGCCAGGCTGGCAACACCCCGGACTGTGGTTGCGCCTCGGTCTGGTGATGGGTTTTGTGGTGTTCCTGGCGGTGGCCGCAGCCACCCTGGGGCAGGGAGCGCTGCTGGAATACCCTCCGCCGCTGGCCGGCACCCTGATTGTGGTGATCGAAGCGGCCCTCACCCTCTCCCTGGGGCTGTGCCTGAGCGGCCTGTTTCTGTTCCTGTCCCGGGGCGAAGGAGTTGAATCCTGAGTAGCGGGCTGATTTTCGCTGTGGCCGGCGGCACCCTGTTTGCCATGGGGGTTTGCGGGGTGCTGTTGCTGCGCCATCTGCTGCGGCGCATTCTCGCCTTCAACCTGATGGGCAGCGGCGCCTTTCTGGTGCTGGTGGGCCTGGCCCAGCGCGATGACATTGCCAATCCCGTCCCCCAGGCCATGGTGCTTACCGGTATTGTGGTGGCCGTGGCGGCCACCGCCCTGGCTCTGGCCCTGGCGCGGCGCTACCACCATCTCAGCGGACGCAGCTCGCTGCCGGAGGGCGGGGATGATTGATCCGGCAAGCGCCCTCGGGTTGTCTGAAATCCTCCTGGCCCTGCTCGTTGCGCTGCCATTGGCCTGGGCCGTGCTGGCCTTTGCCCTCGGGCCCGGCCGGAGCGGCTGGGTTGCGGTTCCCGGACTGGCGCTGCAGCTGTCGATAGCCCTGCAACTGGCGGCGACCACAATCGACACGGGGACGGCGATCCACCACCAGGTGGGGGGCTGGGGCGCCCCCCTGGGCATAGACCTCAGGGGCGATGGGCTGGCCCTGGCCATGGTGCTGTTGACCCAGGTGGTAGCCCTGCCACTGGCCTTGTATGCCCGGCTTTTCTACCTTGGCCGCGGTGAGGAGGAGGCCTATTTCTGGCCCCTCACCGGGTTGCTGGTGGCCGGCCTCAACGGCCTGTTTCTGTCTGCCGATCTATTCAATATCTATGTCACCCTGGAGCTGGTGGGCCTGGCCGCGGTGGGCCTGGTGGCCGCGGGCGGCAAGGCACCCCAGCTCAGCGCCGCCATCAACTACCTGTTTGCCACCCTGCTGGGATCCATGGCCTACCTGCTGGGGGTGGCCCTGATCCACGGCGCCTACGGCACTGTATCCATCGCCACCCTGACGCCCCTGGTAACGGCCCAGGCACCCCTGGCGGTATGGCTGGCGGGGCTGCTGATGCTGGTCGGCCTGATGATAAAAACCGCCCTCTTCCCCTTTCACGGCTGGCTGCCACCGGCCCATGGGGGGGCGCCGGCACCGGTGTCCGCCCTGCTCTCCGCACTGGTGATCAAGGGCACCTTTTACCTGGTGCTGCGGCTGTGGACCGGGCCCTTCGCGGCCATCGCTCCGGTTGTGGAGTGGCTGCCCGCGGCGCTGGGGTCGGGAGCCATTTTGTGGGGCTCCTGGCGGGCGCTGCGGGCGACCCGAATCAAGATGCTGATCGCCTATTCAACCGTGGCCCAGCTGGGCTATCTGTTTCTGATCTTCCCCCTGCTGGAGGGCGCCGGAGCCATCGAGGCCGGCGTGATGCAGGCCTGGGCTCACGGCCTGGCCAAGGCGGGGATGTTTGCCGCCGCCGGGGTGCTGATCCGCGCCACCGGGCAGGATCTGATCGGCGGACTGGCCGGGGTGGTGGGGCGAATGCCCATCACCCTGTTTGCCTTTGGCCTCGCGGGGGTCTCGTTGATGGGGCTGCCACCCTCGTCGGGCTTTCTCGCCAAGTGGCTGTTGATCGAGGCGGCCCTGATCCAGGAGCAGTGGCACCTGGTGGCGGTGGTGTTGAGCGGAGGGCTGCTGGCCGCCCTCTATGTATTCAAGGTGATTCGCCAGGCCTTTCTCGCGCCCCCCGAGGACGTCCATCTGGCGCCGGTACCCAGAAACCTGGAATGGCTGGCCCTGGCCCTGTCCGCCGCCAGCATCCTCTTGGGGCTGCGCGGTGTTGAACTGATGGCGCTGCTCGCCGCCGGGGAGGTCGGGTGACCATCTACGAACTGCTTCCCCTGGGGGTGCTGGCGTCGTCCCTGATTCCCGGCATCATCATTTTCGCCCTGCCCGAACCCTGGGTGGGGGTGCGCACTGCCCTCAACCTGTTTGCCGCAGTGGTCAAGCTGGCCCTGGTGGGAGTGCTGCTGGCCGGCGTTGAGGCCGGCAGCGAATTCGGGGTGAGCTATACCGTGCTGCCGGGTCTGGAACTGGTTTTGAACGCCGACCCCCTGGGTTTACTGTTTGTCACCCTGTCGGCAGTACTGTGGCTGTTCACCACCCTCTATGCCATCGGCTACCTTGAGGGGTCGCCCCAGCGCAGTCGGTTCTTCGGTTTTTTCAGCCTCTGCGTCACCGCCACCATGGGCATCGCCATGGCGGGCAACCTGTTCACCTTTTTTATTTTCTACGAACTGCTCACCCTGTCCACCTATCCCCTGGTGGTTCATCGCGG
>CAZWUP010000166.1:0-6528 GCA_964637045.1 uncultured Porticoccaceae bacterium
CGAAAAGCCATCCCGGGGCTTCGACCTTAGATCGCAGTTGGGCTTATTTCAGTGCCATTCGAGTATAGGTAACTATTCAGCACTGGTGCTACGAATCGCCCAATCAGGCGCGTTCAGCCCCAACCCGCCTACTCCAGGCGGTCGGCGAGAAAGGGGCCGTAGCTGCCCCGCCGCTCCTTGGCCGCTTTCAATTCCTGGCGGGCGATGGAGCGATAGTGCACTTCGTCCGGACCGTCAAAAAAGCGGAACGCCCGGCCCCAGGTGTACATAAAGGCCAGGGGGCTGTCCGGAGTCAGGCCGCCACCGCCAAACACCTGCATGGCGCGATCGGCCACATTGCTCAGCATCCGCGCCGCCGCCACCTTGATGGCGGATACCTCGGTGGCCGCTGCCCGGTTGCCCTGGGTGTCGATCAGCCAGGCGGCCCGCAGGGTGTAGAGCCGGGTCTGTTCGATCTCCATGCGGGACATGGCAATCCAGTCCTGGATATTTGAGTATTGCGACAGCGTCTTGCCAAAGGTCTCCCGGTACAGGGCGCGGTCGCAGAGCAGCTCCAGGGCCAGCTCCGCCTGGCCGATGGCGCGCATGCAGTGGTGGATGCGCCCGGGGCCGAGGCGCGCCTGGGCCAGCTTGAAGCCTTCCCCCTCCTCCCCCAGCAGGGCGCTGGCGGGGACCCGCACATCCCTGTAGTCGATCTCGCAGATACCGTCCGGCATCTGGTAGTTGAGGATGGGATAGCTGCGCAGCACCCGCACCCCCGGGGTGTCCATGGGCACGATGATCATCGACTGACGGCGGTGCACCGGGGTGTCCGGCGAGGGATCGGTGACCCCCATCACAATCATAAACCTGGCGTTGGGATGCATGGCGGCGCTGGAAAACCATTTGCGGCCATTGATCACATAGTCGTCCCCATCGCGGCGAATACTGGTGCAGATATTGGTGGCATCGGAGGAGCCCACATCCGGCTCGGTCATGGCAAACACCGAGCGGATCTCTCCCTCGAGCAGCGGCTTGAGCCAGCGCTCCCGCTGCTCCTCGCTGGCGAACATATGGAGCAGCTCCATATTGCCGGTGTCCGGGGGATTGCAGTTGAACACTTCCGAGCTCCAGTGGACCCGGCCCATCTGTTCCGCCAGGGGGGCGTACTCCAGATTGCTCATGCGGGTGCCTGGCTCGTCGTCCCTGAGGGCGGGCAGAAACAGGTTCCACAGGCCCTGCTGCCGGGCCTTTGCCTTGAGACTGTTCACCAACTCGAGGGGAAACTCTCCCTGGGCATGGCTGTGTTCAAAGCTCTTGTAGGCGGGAATAATGTGCTCCGCCATAAATGTCTTGAGTTTATCCAGGTACTCCCGGGACTTGGCTGACTGGGTGAGATCCATGGGTATTGCTTCCGACGGGTGATATAGAGGTTGGGTGCACAACCTTAACCACAGCCGGGGGCAGACTCAAGTGCAGTGGCAAGGATTCAGTTTTCAGCGCTCAGCCCAAGGTCCTCCAACAGGCGAGGATCGTCAAAATGACGCCTGCCCACAAAGGCAATGGGCTGGTTGCCCAGCACCCGCATGGCGCCGGGGTTGGCGATCCCCATGGGCCAGAACAGCCAGCGCTCCAGGCGTTGGGTGCCGGGTACAAACCCCCTGCGGTCAAAGAGGGAGCGGGTGCCCGGGCCGTGCTTCAGGGTTTTGAGACTGGCGTAGGACAAGGATGCCAGGGGCTCCCGCAGCACAGCCGTTATAGGCGTGGCCTCGGCAAGCACCGTGAGCTGATGGTCGATGGCGCTCACCCCCAACAGGGGGCTGGGGGAACCCAGTGCCGGACCGGCCCACACGGGCTCGATATAGGGTCCCTTGGGAGGCGTCAGCCGATAGCCCTCGGCGGGCCAGATCTTGTACCAGCAGCCGCAACTGTGAATGCTGTCGTAGGCAATGGGGCGGCCCGCGCCATCGAGATGCACCCGCCAGATCAACGAGTCCAGCCGGCCCGCCAACAGGTCCAGGGGCTGTTGCGCCGGGCGGGCGGGGAACCACAGCACATAGTTGAGCTGGGTGGTGACACTGTCGCCAAAACGGCCCCGGGTCAGGGCGGCATAGACCGCGGGTACTTGGGTATCCACCGCCGGCCGGCCGTCGCTATCGATCACCGGCCGGCCGGGAAGGTCATCGACAGTACGGGTTTCAATCAGCCAGCGGGGGGCGTGACGGGCAAACAGCCGGGCACTGTCCTCGCTGGACAGGGTGGCCTGCCCCGGAGCCTGCTCCACCATCAGCGAAGGCCCGGATAGAGGTGCTGAAAACCCGTAATACAAGCGGAATGCGCCGGGCTCCCGGGCGAGGTGGGTGCGCAATTTCCCGGCCAACTCCCCGTAATCGCGCTGCTCCCCCACCACCGACAGACGAAACACAGGGGCCACCAGGGGGTACAGTCCCAACACCCGCAGGCTGGTGCGATAAGCGTCTGACACCGACAGGGACAGTGGGGCTGTCAGTTGCGGATTTGCCGCCATCTCCGCCACCAGGAGCTCACCGCAGTCCACCAACTGGTCGGCCAAACGATCCTCCGTCAGGCCCCGAGCCGCCAGCCACTGCTGCCGGGGCTCACCCGCCAGATTGGCGAACTCAATCAGCAGCGTCCGTTGCGCCAGACGGTTCTGCTCCCGGAGAACCTCCGTCCTCTGGGCACTTGAGTCGACATCAAATGACGACAAAAAGCGGGAAGTGCGCACCATGGGCAGGCCGGGAACACTGTGGTACTGGCTATCCCGCACGGCGCGGGTAACCTGGTGGAGATCCCCATAAAGCCGGGCACAGCCCGGATTGGCGAACTCGCTGCTGTCCAGGGCATCCCGGTCGACGATGGTGCTGCATGCTGAAACCAGCGCCAGACAAAGCCCGGCAGTGAAGAGAAAAACCCTGGTTTTCCAGACACTCGCCGCCATCAAGCCCTCCTGCCTCGGGGCGTCACTCCACGGACACCTTGCCGCGCATGGATTTTACCCGGCCCTTTTTGACCTTGGCGTCCACCCGCTTCATCCGTGCGTTCTTGCTGGGCCTGGTGGCCTTGCGGGGTTTGGCTTCATGGAGAGCCTCGCGAATAACCTCCACCAGCCGCGCCAGGGCGTCCTCGCGATTTTTTTCCTGGGTGCGGAAGCGCTGGGCCTTGAGCACCAGCACCCCCTCGGCGGTGATTCTCTGGTCCCTGGCCGCCAGCAACTTTTCCTTGGCGCGCTCCGGCAGGTTCGACCCCGGAATATCGAAGCGCAGGTGAATGGCCGAGGACACCTTGTTGACATTCTGTCCGCCGGCACCCTGGGCGCGGATGGCGGACAGCTCCACCTCGTCCTCACAAATCTGGATGTCCTGGGTGACGGGGATGGGAAAAACGGGATTGATCATGGCTGTTGTCGGTTACATGTTGCAGGTTGCAGGTTGCAGGTTGCAGGTTGCAGGAGCGGAGTACAGGCTAACCGAGTTGCTGGCTACCGGCTACGGAGTTTTGCTATCCGCCACAATAATAACTCCCCACGGCGCAATTATCTGTGGTAAAGTGCGCGCCATTGGATTATCCCAATCCCCATTCAACTCGGGTCAGCCTGTGGGCCCACATTCACCACCCTCACCGGCACTTACCGGCGTATCCCCTTCTCTTGGAATACCCCTGTTTACACACTTATCTTCCTCCACTTACGGGGGAAATTCTGGACTCTATTATGACGTTTGCAACACTCGGCCTCGAACCGGCCCTGCTTCGCGCACTTGAAGAAAAAGGCTACACCAGCCCTACCCCCATCCAACAACAGGCTATTCCCGCGATTCTCGCCGGCGGCGACCTGATGGCCGCGGCCCAGACCGGGACCGGCAAAACTGCGGGCTTTACCCTGCCCATGCTGCAACTGCTGCACCAGAACCCCAGGGCCGGCAAAAGCACCCACCCCAGGGTGCTGGTACTGACCCCCACCCGGGAACTGGCGGCCCAGGTCCATGAATCCGTGGAAACCTACGGCAAACACCTGCGTCAGCGTTCCATGGTGGTGTTTGGCGGAGTCAGCATCAACCCCCAGATCAGCCGCCTGAAGCAAGGGGTAGAGGTCCTGGTGGCCACCCCAGGCCGCCTTCTGGACCTGCACCAGCAGCGGGCGGTGCGCCTCGACGAAGTGGAAATCTTTGTCCTCGACGAAGCCGACCGCATGCTGGATATGGGCTTTATCCGGGACATCCGCCGCATTTTGCCGATGCTCCCCAAGCAGCGCCAGAACTTGCTGTTCTCCGCCACCTTTTCCGACGAAATTCGCCAACTGGCCCGGGGCCTCCTCCAGGACCCTGCGGAAATCAGCGTCACTCCGCGCAACACCGCGGTGGAGTCGGTGACCCAGGCGATAATCGAAACCGACAAGGCCAAGAAGCCTGCCCTCCTCGCCCACCTGATCAAGGAGCGGAATCTCTACCAGGCCCTGGTGTTCAGCCGCACCAAGCACGGCGCCAACAAGCTGGTGGAGTATCTCGAAAAGGCCGGCATCCCGGCAGCGGCCATCCACGGCAACAAGAGCCAGAATCACCGCACCAAGGTGCTGGCGGATTTCAAGGCCGGCAAACTGCAGATTCTGGTGGCCACCGATATTGCCGCCCGCGGCATCGATATCAGCCAGCTGCCCCATGTCATCAACTTCGACCTGCCCCAGGTACCTGAGGATTACGTCCACCGCATCGGCCGCACCGGCCGCGCCGGTTCCGAGGGCGACTCCCACTCCTTCGTCTGCGAGGAGGAAGTGGATCAGCTGAAGGCCATCGAGCGGCTGATCGGCAAGCCCATTCCCCGCCTGGAAGTGGAGGGCTTCGCCCCGTCCAAGCCCCTGCCGGCGCGCAGCGTCGGCAATGTGGCCGGCGGCAACCGCGGTTCAAACTCCGGCCGTCGCCCCCAGGGCGGCGGCGCCAATGCCAACGCCAATGGCCAGAACCGTCGCCGCTCCAGTGGTGGCGGTGGCAATGGCGGCAACCGCAGTGATGGCCAGCAGCGCCGCGGGCGCTGACCGCGGTTCACCGGGGCGGGCCGCTCAACCCCGGTGATTTGACCTGCGGCAATAAAAAAACCCGGCAGCGCTCTGCCGGGTTTTTTTATTGCCCGTCGACCGGCGCCGCCAGCCACTGAAGAATCAGTTGCGCCAGCGGCTCCGGCGCCTCCTGGGGGATCAGGTGGCCGCAGCCCTTGACCAGGACGGTGGCCACCGCCGGGGAAAACCCCGCCGCGAGCTGCTCCATACCCACCGCCGCGAACATCTCCGAGGACTCGCCGTGGAGCAACAGGGTGGGGATCTGGATGGTCTCAAGAGCGGACCAGATCATCGGGGTGGCGACAAAATTCTGTGCCTCCCAGGCCGGGGCATAGGCCAGCTCGAAGTCGCCATCGTCGCTCGCCACCAGACCGGCGTCGGCATAGTCCCGCAGGGCCTGGGGACAAAAGTTTTGGTATACCCCCCGGGTGGGGAGATAGGCGAGGAACTCCTCCCGGGAACTCCAGCGCCTGCGGCGATTGCGGGTCTTGTCCACCAGGGTCAGCTTGCGATCCGCCGCCCCCGTCACCCCCTCGCGGCCCAGGGGCGGCAGTGACGCGGGATCGATCAGCACCAGCCGGGAGAACAGCTCCGGCCGCCGAGTGGCCGCCAGCAGGGTCACCGTGGCGCCAATGGAGTGGCCCATGCCGGTCACTGGCGCGACGAGCTGCCCCGCCGCCATCTGGGCGTCGAGAAAGGCAATCAGATCGTCGCTGTGGTCCTGCCAGTCGGCCGCCTCCCCCGGGGGCGCCTGGCCAGGCCACATACCCCGGTTTTCCAGGGCCTGAATCCCGAAGCTGTCGCTCAATAGCTCAAGAAAGTACCTGTAGCTCGCTGCGGGGAAGCCGTTGGCGGCGGCAAAATGAATACTCGCAATACCTGTCCCGGCAGCCTGCCACAGGCTGTTGCCGCGACCAAAGTCGCTGATATAACTGCGCATTGAACTCCCATCGAGGATTGGTTGGGCCACCGGAAAAGGCGGCTGGAGGTGAATGAACCCGTTGTCCGGGAATGAGTCGAGCCCCTGCCATTATCCAGTCAGCTGCCCAATCTGGCCAGTCCATGGGCCTATTTCCACCCCTGGCACAAAGCACCCTCTGCCACTACAATGGCGCGCCAATCCAGCGACAAGGCACAAGGTTATGTGGTTCAAAAACCTGCTGATCTACAGCTTCACCAAGCCCTTCACCCTCTCCCCCGACGAACTCGACCTCCTGCTGGCGAACAAGACCTTTGCCCCCTGCGGCAGCCAGGACCTGTCCACCCGGGGCTGGGTGGCGCCCATCGGCCTCGATGACGCCCCCCTGGTTCACGCCGCCAATGGCTGCTTGATGCTCTGCCTGCAACGCCAGGACAAGGTGCTCCCCGCCGCCGTGGTCAACGACTTTCTCGCCGAGAAAGTGGCGGAGATCAAGGAGCGGGAGGATCGCCAGGTGGGCAGAAAGGAACGCCAGGAGATCAAGGACCAGGTGGTCTTCGAG
>CAZWUP010000167.1:0-6495 GCA_964637045.1 uncultured Porticoccaceae bacterium
CCCATTCCGGCCGGTCTCCCCAGCGTTCCACAGACAGGCCCTGGGCGATTTGCCGGGGGAGGATATCCAGCCAGGGCTGGAACTCGGGCCTGGCGGACAGCCACTGGCACAGGTGGTGATAAGTGATCATCGGCGGCTGAGGCGGGGCCAAACTGTGAAAGGCGGCACTGTAGCGGCCCCGGCTCCCGGTTGCAATCCTGCCGTCGGGGCTATTTGTTGCCCGCCACCAGTATTTTCCTGAAGGTTCCGTCGCGATCGACAACCAGGTGCTTGAGGGCGCCCAGGGCGTGGAGGACAACGCCGTAGAGAAGCAGATCCGCGCCGAATTCGTGAATTTCCTCAAACCACTCGTGGAGTCCATGATTCTTGTCCATGATGGCCGGCAGGCTGATGGTGTTGAAGAGGGTGATCTCCTTGCCATTGCTCCAGATCATCAGCGGGCCACTCACCAGCATGATGGCAATGCCCGCCAACAAGAGCCTGGGAACCCATTTGGCCAGCTGGTCCACCACTGGATTGCGGGGCGCCAGCGCCGGGCGTTTGTTGGCCATGCGCCAAAAAATTCGCAGCCACAGCACTGCCGCCAGGGTCATGCCCAGGGAGACGTGGAGCATCATCAGGGTGTCTTCCGTGGCGGAGGAGAACTCCTCGCTGAGTTCCGCCAGCAGGAACAGGCCGATAACCGAGATGGCAGCTATCCAGTGCAGAGCAATGGACAACCAGCTGTAACCGTGTTGAGTATCGCGCAGAGACATGGGCAATCCTGGTTGAGTTGTTTCGGCGATTATAGCCAGACTTGCATTAAGGTTTTCTTAAAGCAGTCAGTCTGGCGGGAAGCCGACCGGTGCCCACCCCATCACTTGATGGCGATCAATGACGCGAAGTTGAAGCATTGAAACCACAGGTCGACACTGCCAAACCCCGCCGCAAGGAGCCGCTCCTTGTGCTGCGCCAGGGTTTCCGGCACCAACACATTTTCCAGGGAGGTGCGTTTCTGGCTGATTTCCAGCTCGCTGTAGCCGTTGGCCCGCTTGAAGTTGTGGTGAAGCTCGATCATCAGTTGGTCGAGGTGGGGGTCGGCAATGCGCAGTTTTTCCGAGAGCACCAGAATGCCGCCGGGTTCCAGACCGCGGTAAATGGCTGAGATGAGGCCGGCCCGCTGCTGCGGAGGGATAAACTGCAGGGTGAAATTGAGCACCACCATGGACGCCCCGACAATGGGCACCTGGAGCACATCGGCGCACACCAGCTCAATTGCTCCCCCGGCGATGTCCTCCCCATGGCCCAGGGTGTCGAGCATCTTGGCGCTCTGCTGGATCATGGCGGGGGAGTTGTCCACCGCCACCAGGGTTTTGGCCCGGTCGCGGGTGTTGCGGGCGATGGCCAGGGTGGAGGCGCCGAGGGAACTGCCCAGGTCGTAGACCCGGGTACCGGGCTGAACATATTTCTCCGCCAGGGTGCCGGTCATGGCGATGATGGTTTCGTAGCCGGGCACGGAGCGCTTGATCATATCGGGGAAGACGCTGACCACGGCGGCGTCGAAGACAAAGTCCGCCACCGCCCCCAGGGGGCGGGCGAATAAATTGTCCCGCTCGCTGGTCAAGGCCTCGGCCCCCGCCCGACAGCGTTCACAGGGATTCCAGCGCCAGGCCCAGGGTCGCCACCTCAGCTGCCCGCTCCGGGTTGCTGATCACTGCGGTGTTGGCCCGGTCCGCGGTGAGGTAGGTGGCGGCCACCCGCTGCAGATCCGTCAGGGTCACCTCCAGCACCCGGGCGCGAAACTGTTCGCGGATCTCCCGGCTGTTGCCGTAGAGCTCGGCGTGGAAGGTCTGCTTGGCCTCGCCGGCGGGGGAGGCTGGTTTGTCGATGGCGCTGATCACCCCGAGGATGGCCTCCTCCACCTGTCGCCACTGGTGGGCGCCGTCCTGTAGCCAGCGCAGGGAGGCATCAAAGTCCGCCAGGGTTTCCCCGAGGCGGGGATCGCGGTAGGAGTAGAAGCGAAATACGCCGCTGTGGCTGTCCTGGCTGGCGCCGCCACCGTAGGCGCCGCCCTGTTCGCGAATGGCGGTGTGCAGATGGCCATTGCGCAAAAAGCCCCCCAGCACACTGAGGGCGGCCGCGTCCGGGTGGGCGTTGGACACCGTGGCATAGGCCTTGGCGCAAAAGTTGACCTGGGTACTGGTCTTCCACAGCACCGCAGTGCGATGGGGCGGGGGGGCGTAGTGAAAGCCGCCGTCTAGACTGTTGCGGCTGGGCTCGACCCTGGCGGTCAGGGCCTGGCGGTAGGCGTCGAGCTTGTCCTCCTCTCCCACGATCAGGTACTGGGAGGGCGTGGCCAATACCTGGCGGTGAATGGTCTGGAGCTGGTGGGCAAGGTGTTCCAGGGCCTGGGGCTGGGCCAGGGACTGGTCCAGGGCCTTCAGCTGACGAATCCCCGCCAGCCCTCCCCAGCGATAGGCCAGCTGGGCGCCCGGGCCGATACCGCTGGCGGCGGCGCTCATGGCCAGGGCGTGACCGTTGCCGGTGATACTTTTTTCCCGCCGCGCGCGGAGCTGGGCGATCAGGTCCTTGAGTCGGTCCAGCTCGTCGAAGCGCACCTCCGCCAGGGTCTCCAGCATCAGCTCCGTCAGCGCCTCCTGATTGCGCTGCAGGCCCTTGGCGGACAGGGTGAGATGCCCCCTCAGATCGGCCAGGTCCAGGGGGGTGCCCCGGGCACTGATGGCGGCGTGAATGGAACCGCACACCCGGGATTGCCAGAGTTGGGTCTCCAGATAGCTCCTGTTTCCCACGCCGAGTTCCGCCAGCACATTGCTGTAGATGGGCAGCAGGTCGAGCAAGTCGTCATTGATGTCGGGCAGCGGGTGAATGATCTGCTGGTAGACCAGGCCGTTGGTTCCCGCCCTGTAGGTGGTGAGGGGGATCGGGGTGTCCAGCTGCTGGTGTCTGGGAGTGTAGGCGAGGGCGCGGGGAATATCCTCTAGCCCCACCTTGGGCAGGATGGCCTCGTCCTCCGGACCGGACGGCTTTGCCTGACGCTCCTTGAGGGCTTGGGCGCGGGCGACGATGGCCTCCCTGTCAGCGGCCACGAGGTTGGCCTTGATCTGTTCCAGCCGGGTCAGTTCGGCGTTCACCTTGCGGGCGGACAGTTGGGTGTCGGGGCGCAGGGTCAGGCGCACCCGGTGCTGGTTGTCCAGCAGCAGCTTGCGGGTGAGGTTCTTGATGTAGTCCGGATCCTGGATGTTGGCACGCAACTGTTCCAGTACCGGGTCCAGGTCCAGCAGTGCAATGGGGTCCCCCCTGTGGGTGGCACTGGTGAGGGCCGTCATCAGCAGGTGCAGGCCGTAGGGGTAGCCGTCGCCGGTGATTTCCCGCTGGTGCAGTTCCAGTTGGTGAAGGCTGGCCGATACCTGCTCGCGGTCGATGCCCCGATCCGCCACCTGGGTCAGGGTATCCAGCACCAGGCGTTCCAGGTCGCCTGCCTTTTCGGGGTCGCTGCCCTCGATGCCGCAGACAAAGCAGAGTTCCTTCTGGGAGTCGTCCAGGCCGCACAGGGGCGACGGGGAGGTGCCCAGGTCCGTGGTTTCCAGGGCCTGGAGCAGGGGGGAGGCGCTGTTGTCCAGCAGCACACTGGCCAGCAGCTGGGCCTCCATGGCCTCCATCAGGTTGGTGGCGGAGCCCAGCAGCCAGCCGAGCACGATATGGGTTTTGTGCTCGGTTCCGTCCTCGTCATCCAGGGGGTAGGCCTCCTCCACCCGCAGCGGGGACAGGTAGCGCTTTTCATCCCCCACGGCGATGGTGACATCCAGGCGCTCAAAGCGGGCCAGGGCCTGGGCCTCGATCTTCTCCTGTACTTCGGCGGCAGGAATATTGCCAAAGGTCATGAAGATGGCGTTGCTGGGGTGGTAGTGGGTCTGGTAGAACGCCCGCAGCCCATCGTAGCTGAGGTCCGGAATGCACTCCGGATCGCCACCGCTGTTGTGATGGTAGGTGGTGGTGGGGTAGAGATACTTGCTCAGGGTCTGCCACAGCACGGAGGTCACCGAACTCATGGCCCCCTTCATCTCGTTGAACACCACCCCCTTGAAGGTCAGTGGGCTGTCGGGGTTGGTGGGTTCGGCAAACTCCAGGCGGTGGCCCTCCTGGGCGAAATCCAGGGGGTCCAGGCGGGAGAAGAACACCGCATCCAGGTACACGTCCAGCAGGTTGAAGTAATCCTTGCGGTTGAGGCTGGCGAAGGGGTAGGCGGTCCAGTCGGAACTGGTCATGGCGTTCATAAAGGTGTTCAGGGAGCGCCGAATCATCATAAAGAAGGGGTCCCGCACCGGGTACTTCTCGCTGCCGCACAGGGCGGTGTGCTCGAGGATATGGGCCACCCCGGTGGAGTCTTCCGGCACCGTGCGCAGGGCCACCATAAACACATTTTCCTCGGAGTCCGCCGCCAGGTGGATATGCTGGGCGCCGGTAGTGCGGTGGCTGTACTCCTCCACCGTGGCGTTGAGGGAGGGGATGTGGTGGGTGCGGATCAGCTCGAAAGCCGGGGCTGCTGGCTGTGGGTTCATCAAAGTTCCTGAGTGCTGTTGGGGGCTCGCCGCAGCCCGCGGTGGGGCCAGCGGTGGTGAGCCGATGCCGCCGGGGGCGGAGAGGCGAGACTGTTGCCAGGGATTCTAATTCATCTTGGCAGAGATGGGGTTAGCGGGGCCAAAATCAAGGCCACATTGCGAAATCCCAGTGATCGTGGCAATCTGCAGGCTGTTCGTTACACGTCGACTCCAGAGGTATTCCATGCTGACTTATAAAAACTGTTTCCGTCCCGTTGTGCTTGCCGCCGCCATGGCCCTTGGCCCCGTTCTGGCGGTAGCGGATGACTGTGGTGAAGTGCCTGCGGCACCGGAAATAATCGATGGCGCCACCGCCACCATGGAAGCCCTGGTCGCCAACAGCGAGGAAGTCAAAGCCTATATTGCCGCTGCCGATGGCTATCTGGACTGCCGTGAAGCCATCGCCAAGTCTGACGATTTCAAAGACCTGCCCGCCGCTGAACAGCAGGCCCAGATCGCCGCCAACGCCCAGGTGCTCGAGACCCGCAACAAGATTGGCGATGATTTCAATGCCGAGGTCGGCGCCTACAAGGCCGCCAACCCCTGAGGTCGCGGCGCTGGTGCCCGCCAGCTGGCAGCCACCAAGCCTGAAGTGAAGAAAACCGCTGTGGTGACCGGCGCCACCAGTGGCATCGGCCGGGCTCTGGTCAATGATCTGGCGCGGCGGGGTTTCCGGCTGGTGCTGCCCTGCCGCGACCCGGACAAGGCCCTGGCGCTGAGGGCCGAGGTCTGTCTCCACAGCCCCGGGGCCCAGTTTGATTTCGTTCCCTGCGACCTTGCGGATCTCGCCTCGGTGCGCAAGTGTGGCCAACTGATTGCCGACCGCCATCCGGTGGTGGACCTGGTGGTGGCCAGCGCGGCCACGGTGGAGCCCCGCAAAACCCTCACCCGTCAGGGTGTCGAGCGCACCCTGGCGGTAAATCACCTGGCCCATTTCACCCTGATCCACTGGTTGCTGGGCAACTTTTACGTCCACTCCCGGGTGATTCTGGTGGCTTCCTCCGCCGCCCGCTGGGCCCGGGCGAGCTTTGTTGACGACCTCGACTACCGGCGCCGCCGTTACCGGATGTTCCCCGCCTACGCCAACAGCAAACTGGCCAATATCGCCTGTGCCAGCGCTTTCGCCAGTCAGCTGAAACCCCGCCAGGTGGCCTGTATCAGCGTTCACCCGGGGTTGATTGCCTCTTCAATCTGGCCGACGGCGACCCCTCTGCAGAAACTGGTGGTGCCCCTGGCAAAAAGGTTCTACTTTGCCCCTCCCAGCCGGGGTGCCGAGGTGATCGGCCACCTGGCCCTGGCCGCCGAGCACAACGAGAGCAGTGGTTACTTCGAGCTGGATGCTCAAGTACCGCCACCGCGGGGCATGAGCGAAGCATTCCAGGACCGGCTGGAACAGGTGTCCCTGGAGCTGTGTGCCAATTATCTGCCGGAGTGGTCCCTGTGACACCGGCATGGGCCCGCGCTGGTCTCGGCGCAGTTGGAGCGCCGGGTGACGCCCTGCGGGCCGACTCGACCTACACCCCTCAAAACCGAAACCTGAAACCTGAAACCTGAAACCTGAAACCTATGGCCACTCGTCCCGTGCTCTACACCGCTCCCCTCTGCCATCGCTGCGACCAGGCCCGCCAGGTGGTTTATGGGGTGCTGCCCTCGGCTGCCAGTATCGAGGAGGTCGATATTCATAGCGACCCCGCCCTCAAGGACAATTACGGCCTGCGGATTCCGGTATTCGCGATCCTCGACGACAGGGGGCAGGTGATCGCGGAGAAGGGCTGGCCGTTCACCGCCGGCCAGCTTCGGCGGCTGGTGGCGGGGGCCGCGGACCATTGACCTGGCAATCAACTAGTGCTGTTTCAATTTGATGTTGGCCAGATCGGATTGGTGTAGGAGCCCGGTC
>CAZWUP010000168.1:0-6483 GCA_964637045.1 uncultured Porticoccaceae bacterium
CCGCTCCAACCTGGTGGGCATGGGCATTCTGCCCCTGCAGTTCAAGGGGCAGGACTCGGCGGAGTCCCTGGGGCTGAAGGGCAGCGAGACCTTCGCCATTCCCCTGGTGACCGCCGGACAGAAAGAGGTGGAGGTGACAGTTACCGATGACAAGGACACCAGGACCTTTACCGCCCTGGTGCGCATCGACACCCCCAACGAGTTTGCCTATTACCAAAACGGCGGCATTTTGCAGTTTGTGTTGCGCAAATTGGCCGCCGGCAGCTGAGTCGCAAGGTCCACCCCATACAGTCTGCAAGGAATCAAGACCCGAATGGCACTTACCTGAGGGCTGTATAGTGCCTTGGAGCCAGGCCGCTGTCCTGGTACGGGACAGTGGCCTCAGGTCTTAGTGGGCTTAAGGAATCTCGCCACAGCTTCCGCCGCCTGAAATTCGGCAGGTTGGAAAAAACCGACCTAACCCATGGGATAGAGAATTTCCCTGTTCACCTGGTCGATCTTCTTCAGGGTGTCCCTGTCCAGCACCACATCGGCAGCGGCAAAAATATCGTCGAGCTGGTCGACGCGGGTGACGCCAACAATGGTGGAGGCGACAAAGTCGTGCTGCTTGCTCCAGGCAGTGGCCAGGGTCACCGGCGCCATACCCAGTTCGGCGGCTATTGCCATATAGCGCTTGGTGGCGGCCAGGGACTTGTCGTTGACAAAGCGGCGACTCATCGCCTGCTGGCGGGAGCCCTCTTTCTGATAGGCTGTAAAGCGTGCGCCCTCGGGAAAACCGTCGTTGTACTTGCCGCTCAGCACGCCGCCGGCGAGCGGTGAATAGGGGATCAAACTGACCTGCTCCTGGCGGCAGACCTGGGCCAATTCATCCTCGAAACGACGGTTGTTGAGGCTGAAATTGTTCTGGATGGTTTGGTAGCGCGCCAGGCCGTGGAGATCCGACTGCCACAGGCTCTTGGTCAGACCCCAGGCGGTTTCGTTGCTGCACCCCAGGATTCGCACCTTGCCGCCGGCCACCAGCTCGTCCAGGGCGCGCAGGGTTTCCTCGTAGGGCATGCCGTGGTCGGGCCAGTGGGTTTGGTAAAGGTCGATATAGTCGGTTTGCAACTTGCGCAGGCTGGCTTCCACGGCCCGCATAATGTGGTGGCGGTCGAGGGTGGTCTTGCCGCCGCGTATCGGCGGGGTAATCCAGCCGTGGCCGGGACCGGCCACCTTGGTGGCGATGATGATGGCGTCCCGGTCCTTGGTTTTCAGCCATTTGCCGATAATCTCCTCGGTGCGGCCCACCCATTTTTTGTCCGGCGGCACCGGGTACATTTCGGCGGCATCGTAAAAATCGATCCCGGCATCAAAGGAGCGGTCGAGGATTTCGAGGGACGTCTTTTCATCCGCCTGACTGCCAAAAGTCATGGTGCCCATGCAAATGTCGGACACAAGAATGCCGGATTTTCCCAGCCGGTTTTTTTTCATGGTGAGGTTCCTGGATTGGGGATTGTTGTTATCGCACGCGGCGGGCTACGCCCCTGGATTTTGGCCGAGGCCCGTCTTACAACCTGGGTAAAGGCCCACATTTGTACCAGAAAAACCAGGCTGCGGCCAGCACAGTGCCGACCGCCACAAGGTATGAATCGAGCGGGAAAACGAGGGCTCCGGCCTACCGGCTGTCTCCTGGCGCCTGACCCGCAGCCTGGCCCTCGCTCTGGGCCATGGTCTTCAGCCTGTGCTTCCAGCGCAGCCGGGCGAGGTTGCGCATGTTGGGCACGTCGTCGGTTTCATCCATGATGGGCTTGCCGATGATGGTCTCGATCACATCCTCCATGGTCACCAGCCCCATCCAGCTGCCGTACTCATCGTAAACCAGGAACATGTGCTGCCTTTCCTGCATGAACTTGCTCATCAGGGATTCGACATCCATTTTGTCGACCACCACGGTGACTGGCTTCATGATGCTCGCCACCTCCGCGTCTCCGTCGGCGTTGATCAATTCGTAGCGAAAGAGGATCCCCAGGGGGGCCTCCTCGCTGTCGATCACCGGGTAGCGGGAGAACTGGCTCTGCTTGGCCTGGTCGGCAAATTCGCCGATTTTGGTGTCCGGGGACACAACCTGGCAGACGATCCTCGGGGTCATGATATCGCTCACCAGAATCTCGTGAAGGTCGAGGATATTGGCAATCACCCGCTGCTCATCGTCATCCAGGGTCTTGAGCTCCCGCCCCAGCACCGACAGGGCCTTGATCTCCTCCCGCAGGTCGTGGCTGGGGGCGTGGGCGCCGAACATCTTCATGATTTGATCCGAAATCCAGATAAACGGCTTGAGCACAAAAATCATGAAATTCAGGCATACCGGCAGGCCAGGGGCCAGATAGCGCCAGGAACGGGCACCAATGGTCTTGGGGACGATCTCCGACAGCACCAGAATCAGAATGGTCATCACCGCCGAGGTGACCCCCAGGTAGCCGCTGCCATAAATCACCGTGACCTGGGCGCCGACACCGGTGGCGCCAACGGTATGGGCCACGGTATTGAGGGTGAGAATCGCCGCCAGGGGCTGGTCGATTTTATCTTTGAGGGCGGCCAGCTGATCGTGGAGCCGTTGGTTAGTCAAGCGCAACTGGGCTATGTAGCTGGGGGTGAGGGACAGCAGCGCAGCCTCGAGGATGGAGCAGATGAACGACACACCGATGGACAACACAGCAAAGGCTATGAGAAGGCTCATGGAGTCAGGGGGACCCTGCGCAATTGGGGACGGCAATCATAGGGTTATCGCGGATCAAAGACAATGTCACCCCGCAGCTGTGCCCTTCGCCCCCACCACCTGGAACTGGGCATTGCCCCTGGCCACCGCCTTGTCGTTTACCCACAGGTAGCATTCGGCAAACACGATCCGCCGCCCGGGGCGCATAAAGTTGACCCTGGCCTCCACCCAGTCCCCCTCGCGAACCTGGCCCATCAGGTCCACCGACAGCGAGGTGGTGAGGGCCATGCCATCGCCGTTGCGCACCTTGCTGGCGGCCCAGGTCAGCACTGTGTCCACCACCATGCACACCATCCCGCCGTGCATCATATCCCCCAGATTGCGGTGTTTGTGTTGCATATGAAAACCCAGGGTATAGGTACCGTCCTGGATCCGTGTATACAATGGCCCCACCAGTTCGTGGAAGGGGCCAAAGGGGGACATTTCGACAAAATTTTCCGGTATCGCTGACACAACTTCTCCAAAGTAAGCCCGTCATTCCACAGAAAATGACAGGCAAGATAAAAACCGTTAGGTTATGGCTTCAGGCGCAAAGCAGAATATTAACCAGCTGGAGGGGGCTAAGTCATGGCTTTTACTCACAAGTCGGAAATTGAGGCGACACTTTGAGGTCGCTGGCAGAGGTTTCCAGCAGCGTCGGCGACAGGGATGTACTCGAGCCGGTGCTGGAAACCTCTGCCCACCGCCGCCCTGTAGCCTTTGGATCTGACTTGTGTGTAAACCGGGGGACTTGGTGCTCCGTATCTGCCGCAAGCTCGGCTCGCGGGTGTCGATATTGGTACCAAACGCAACCCCTTCGACCTTCTCGGCACCGGCTGTTCGCCCCCCGCCGCCACCATCCTATCATCACAACAAACCCAAGGAGATTTCATGGATCTGCAACTGACAGGTAAAACAGCATTGGTCACCGGCAGCAGCTCCGGTATTGGCCGGAGTATCGCTGAAGTGCTGGCCCGGGAGGGGGCTGCGGTGATCGTCCACGGCCGCAACCTGGAGCGTCTCGAGGCCGTGGTGGCCGGCATCCGCGCCGCTGGCGGCACCGCCTATCCCCTGGTGGGGGAGATGGAACAACAGGCCGATGTGGAAAAGCTCGCCAGCGATGCGCTCGCCATCTGCGGCGGCGTGGATATCCTTATCAACAACGCCGGCGGTCGGGCCAAGGTGGATTCCCTCGATGTGCTGGAGGTGGGGGCCGAAAACTGGCTGAGTACCATGCAGATCAACGTCACCTCCTGCCTGACCCTGGCCCAGCGCCTGGTGGTGGGTATGGTGGAGCGCAAATGGGGCCGTATCATCAATATTTCCAGCGCCGCCGGCAGCTATATCCGCCGCCGCTCGCCACCGGACTACGCCGCCAGCAAATCCGCCCTCAACAGCCTCACCCTCAGCCTGGCCAACGGCCTGCGGGAAACGGGGGTCAGCGTGGCCACGGTGAGCCCCGGCCCCATCCTCACCCCCTCCCTGGAGGGCTTTATCCGCCGCGAGATCTGCAAGAACAATCCATCCATGGACTTCGCCGAAGCGGAGCGCATCGCCGCCCGGGATTACTTCGACATCCCCCTCGGCCGCCTGGGGCGCCCCGAGGAGGTGGCCGCCATTGTGGCGGTGATGGTCAGCCCGGTGGGTGGTTTTTGCCACGGCACCAATGTCCATATCGACGGCGGCTCCATCGGCATGATCAACTGACGGGGTCGGGATTGGCTTGCGCGGTGGCAATCGGGGCCAGCCTCAGGTGGTGATAAGATGAGTAACAATGCCGGCGGTCAACAGCGGGGGCGAGGCCCGGTTCAGCCCCGCTCCCAAGTCGGGGTGTAACCATAGGTAACCCGCTGACGAATTCTCCGGTTTTCCTTCCTTAGGCGATGGAGATTTTAATATTCTAGGGAGGCTGAGGCGGCGGGGGCGAACACCCCGCCCCCGCCACTGGCCAATCAGGCATCACCAGACAAGGATTTTCACCATGTGGGCATTGGCCCTGTTGTTGTTACTCTACGGACTTGCGGGCCATATCGCCCTGAGCCACCGAACCCTGAACCACGCCACCTTTCCCTATTGGTTTTTCAGCTGGATCGGTCAGAGCTTTGCCCTGCCACTGGCACTGTTCAGCACTCTGCTGGCCCTGTTTGCGGTGCTCGGCGAAAACACCAGAATCGCCACCTTCGCGATGGCCGCCCCGGCCACCTTGATGCTGGCAATACTGCATTTGCGCAACCACGCCATGGGCCGGGCCCTGAAGGCCACCCTCCGCGATAAGGGCTTGCAACCGGCGGCGGAGATCCCCCTGCTGAGCGGCCTCAACCCCCTCAAAATACGCAACCCGCAGGTGCAGCGCCTGGCCGATATCCCCTATGGCGAAGAGGGGGAGCGCAACCTCCTGGACATCTACCTGCCCAGGGAGAGGCCAGAGCGGCCCATGCCCATCCTCATTCAGATCCACGGTGGCGCCTGGATTCTGGGCAAGAAGGACAACCAGGGCCTGCCACTGCTCTACCACATGGCCGCCAACGGCTGGCTGGGGGTGGCCATCAATTACCGGCTGGGACCCCGCTGGCGATTTCCCACCATGCTCAGCGATGTACTGCGGGCCATAGCCTGGGTCAAGGAGCACGCCAGGGAGTACGGTGGCGATCCCTCCTTTGTCGCCCTCACCGGCGGTTCCGCCGGCGGCCATCTCACCAGCCTGGCGGCCCTGCTGGCCAACCGGCCAGACCTGCAACCGGGGTTTGAGCGCGCGGACACCTCGGTCTCCGCCGCGGTGCCCCTCTACGGCCGCTACGACTTTCTCGATCGAGGCCAGTTCTGGGGCACCAAGGGGGGAGCCGGGATTGTCAAGTTCATGGCGGAGAAGGTGATGCCCTGTTATCCCGACCAGGACTACGGGCTGTGGGAATTGGGCTCGCCAGTGGCCCAGGTGCACAGTGGCGCACCGCCCTTTTTTGTTATCCACGGCACCCACGACAGCCTGATTCCCGTTGAAGAGGCACGCCTGTTTGTTGCCGAACTGCGCAGGCGGTCCAATCGGGACGTGCTCTACGCTGAACTCGACGGCGCCCAGCACGCCTTCGACTTTGTCGCCAGCCCCGCAACCCTGCATATGGTGGAGGGGGTGAGATCCTATCTCGACAACCTTTACAGCAAACATCGCCAAGGTTAGGCGAGGTTGGTTGACACCGGTTAGGGGTGGCAGCGACCAAACTGGCAGTGAGTTACACAGAAGGTGGAAATCTGGGGGGACACTGCAAGGTACGCCGCCCCCGCAGGCCCCGCCGCCGGGGAAACGCTGAAATCAACTTGTGTGCAATGCAACCCGACAACGCCTCAGATCAGCCATCAAAAAAATAGCCACTAAGGACTCGAAGCCCATGAAACAATTGTCGCCCGCAGACTCCCAGATGCTGTTTATCGAATCCCCCGCCGCCCCCAATCATGTGGCGCCGCTGAGCATCTACGACCCCTCCACAGCGCCGGGGGGCAAGGTTACCTTCAAGGGCATTCTCGCCAATCTGGAATCGCGGTTGCACCTGGCGCCGGCCTTCCGCCGCAAATTGCTGCGGGTCCCCCTGGATATTGACGAGCCCTACTGGGTGGACGACCCCGACTTCGACCTGGAGTACCATGTCCGCCACCTGGCCCTGCCCAAACCCGGCGACTGGCGCCAGCTGTGTATTCTGGTGGCCCGGCTGATTTCCCGCCCCCTGGACCACAGTCGACCAATGTGGGAAATGAAT
>CAZWUP010000169.1:0-6444 GCA_964637045.1 uncultured Porticoccaceae bacterium
CACAGCCCTTCTTGGTCCACACCTCCACATTGGCGGGCACCATGGCCACCCGGCTTTCGCCCGCCTTGAGTTCTGTTGGTATGCCTATGATCACTTGGGTCTCCGTTATGGGATGTTTGCGTAAAAGTGACGCCAGTCACTTCCCGTTTTGGGATTATTTTGGTCGCGGGGGATGCAGCGGGCGAGGACGATAGCATCCCCTGTGTCGTTGCCGTCATTTTAATATTGAATACCCGCAATTGATGGAATCAATCGCAGAATTGCCCCCCGCAGTGGCCGGCTAAGCTATCAGAATGTGCGGGAGCAGGCAAATTTCGCCAGCTCGAGAAGGGTGGCTTTTTCCCGGGAATCCGCCAGTAGGGAGAGGTTGTCGATGGCGTGGTGGACGTGGTTCTCAGCCGCCGCCAGGGTGTAGGCGATGGCATCGGTGGCGGCGATGGCTTCTTTGACTTGCTCGAGGTGGTGGAGGCCGCCGTCGCGGATCACGGTGCGAATCAGCGCCACCTGTTCCGGGGTGCCGCGCTGGATAACCCGGATCAAGGGCAGGGTGGGCTTGCCCTCCGCCAGGTCGTCGCCGATGTTTTTACCCAGCTCGTCGCTGTTGCCCTGGTAGTCGAGGGCGTCATCGGCGAGCTGGAAGGCCATGCCCAGGTGGTGCCCGTAGCGGGCCAGCTGGTCGCATAGGCCGGGTTGGGCCCCCGCCAGCACAGCGCCGGTCTGGGCGGCGGCCGCAAACAGCCGGGCGGTTTTCTTGTCGATGACAGCCAGATAGTCCGCTTCGCTGACGGTGTCGTTGCCGGCGTTGAGCAGTTGCTGGACTTCGCCCTCGGAAATGATGTTGGTGGTGTCGGCGAGGATGGCCATGATCTCCATCTCCCCCAGGGCGACCATCATCTGAAAGGCGCGGGAGTAGAGGAAGTCGCCCACCAGGACGCTGGGGCCATTGCCCCAGCGGGCATTGGCGGTGGCCCGGCCCCGGCGCAGGTCCGAGGTGTCCACCACGTCGTCGTGGAGCAGGGTGGCGGTGTGAATGAACTCGATAATGGCGGCCAGGGCAATATGGTTGCTGCCCTGGTAGCCACAGGCGCGGGCGGCCAGCAACACCAACAGCGGGCGCAGCCGCTTGCCCCCGGCATCCACCAGGTATTGGCCAATGTTCTCGACCAGGCCGACATCGGAGTGAAGCTGGTGGACAATAAGCTGGTTGACCGCTTCAAAGTCATCACCGACGGCATCGTGAAAGGGCAGCATAAACGGGTGGCAGTTCAGGGGTTTGAGCAGCGCATCCTAGGGTTGGACCTGCGAGCTGTCAAGAAAAAGTACCCCGTTCCTCAACGGGTTAGCCAGCAGGGCGCCGGGGGCCACCGGCCCCTCGGCAACCGCGGTGGCAAGGCTTGCGCTGGCTCTCGAATTGGCCTAGAATGCGCGCCCTTATATAACACGGTCCAGCGGGATTGCCCGTCGGGCGAGTAGTAAAAAAGCTGTCTAATTATTGGAGCAGATTATGTACGCAGTTATTGTGAGCGGTGGCAAGCAGCACCGCGTGGTTGAAGGCGAGACCCTGCGCCTTGAAAAACTCGAAGTCGGCACCGGCGAGACCTTCGATTTTGACAAGGTGCTGATGATTGCCGATGGCGACAACGTAAAAATTGGCGCGCCCTATGTGGAAGGCGGCAAGGTCAGTGCCGAAGTGGTCAGCCACGGCCGCGGCGACAAGGTGCGGATCATCAAATTCCGTCGTCGCAAGCACTTTCGCAAGCAGCAGGGCCACCGTCAGTGGTTTACCGAAGTCAAGATTACCGGCATCTCAGCCTGAGTCGGCGTACATAGTCCAGAGGAGAATGAATCATGGCACACAAGAAAGCTGGTGGTAGTACCAGAAACGGACGGGATTCGGAAAGCAAGCGCCTTGGTGTGAAGCGTTTCGGCGGTCAACAGGTTCTGGCTGGGAATATCCTGGTTCGTCAGCGCGGCACCCGCTTCCACGCCGGTGAAAACGTCGGTATCGGTCGCGATCACACGCTGTTTGCAACCGCCGATGGCGAGGTGAAGTTTGTCGTGCGCGGCCCCAACAACCGCAAGTACGTTCAGATAGTCACCGCATAAGGCTGTTTTGGTTGTCGAAAAAGCCCCGCATGCGGGGCTTTTTTTATGCATTACATTTTGAGAGTGTCGCCGGATATGGCGTTACAATGGCGGCAATATTGCCCATGAGGTTTTTCCGTGAAATTTGTAGATGAAGCACCCATCCGGGTGTTCGCCGGTAAGGGCGGCAACGGCTGCCTGAGTTTTCGCCGGGAAAAGTACATTCCCAAGGGCGGCCCCGACGGCGGTGACGGTGGCGATGGCGGCAGCGTCTTCGTCGAGGCCGACAGCGGTGTCAACACCCTGGTGGACTACAGGTTTCAGCGCAGCTACAAGGCGGAAAACGGCGAGTCCGGCCGCGGTGGCAACTGCCGGGGCAAGAGCGGCGCCGATCTCATCCTCAAGGTGCCCATAGGTACCACCATCATCGACGAGGACAGCCAGGAAATTCTGGGTGATCTTACCGATGACGGCCAGCGCATCAAGATCGCCCAGGGGGGGTTCCACGGCCTGGGCAATACCCGCTTCAAGTCCAGCGTCAACCGCGCCCCCCGCCAGACCTCCAACGGCAGCCTGGGGGAGGAGCGCAATATCCGTCTGGAGATGAAGGTATTGGCGGATGTGGGGCTGCTGGGCATGCCCAATGCCGGCAAGTCCACCCTGATTCGCGCCGTGTCCTCCGCCAGGCCCAAGGTGGCGGACTACCCCTTTACCACCATGGTGCCCAACCTGGGGGTGGTCAGTGAGGACCGCCACCGCAGCTTTGTCATTGCCGATGTCCCGGGGCTGATCGAGGGAGCCTCGGAGGGGGCGGGGCTCGGCATTCGTTTTCTCAAGCACCTCACCCGCACCCGGCTGTTGCTCCATCTGGTGGATATCCTGCCGGTGGACGGCAGCGATCCGGCGGACAATGCCAGGGCCATCGAGCAGGAACTGGCCAAGTTCAGCCCCACCCTGGCCCAGCGGGACCGCTGGCTGGTGCTCAACAAGTTTGACCTGGTGCCCGCCGAGGAAGCCGAGCAACGGTGTCGCGATGTGGTGGAAAAGCTGGGTTGGCAGGGGCCTGTGTTCAACATTGCCGCCATCAGCAAGGTGGGCACCAGTGCCTTGAGCACGGCGATCATGGAGTACATCGAGGACCGCCGCGAGCAGGAGAGCCACGACCCCGATGCCGCCCGGGCCGAGCTGGAGGTCCAGCACCGCATGCAGCAGGAGGCCCGGGAGAGAATCGAGGCCCTGCGCCTCCAGCGCAGCCGCGGCGAAGTGCCCGAGGGTCAGGAGGACGACTGGGACGATGACTGGGATGAAGACGACGACAGCGACGTCGAAGTGGTTTATCAGCCCTGAGGGACAGCCAGCCCCGGGTGCGACAGTCAGTCCACAGCAGGCGGAAAGATAGGTTACAAATGGGTGGAAGTTATCCGATGTCCGAACACAGTCCAGAGCACAGCAGTCGCCAACAGGTAACCGGCGCCAGACGCTGGGTGGTAAAGATCGGCAGCGCCCTGCTCACCGCCGATGGCAAGGGGCTGGACCGGGCGGCCATGGCCCTGTGGGTGGAGCAGGTGTCCGCCCTGCTGGCCGCCGGGGTGGAGGTGGTGCTGGTGTCCTCCGGTGCCGTCGCCGAGGGTATGTCCCGGCTGGGCTGGAAAAAGCGGCCGGAAGCGGTGCACGAGCTTCAGGCCGCCGCCGCCGTCGGCCAGATGGGCCTGATCCAGGCCTATGAGTCCTGCTTTCAGGTTCACGGCCGCCACACGGCCCAGATTCTTGTCGACCACGACGACCTGTCCAACCGCAAGCGCTACCTCAATGCCCGCCGCACCCTGCAAACCCTGATCAAGTTGGGGGTGGTGCCGGTGGTCAACGAAAACGATACCGTGGTCACCGATGAGATCCGTTTTGGCGACAACGATACCCTGGCCGCTCTGGTGGCCAATCTGATCGACGCCGATCTGCTGGTGATTCTCACCGACCAGCAGGGCCTTTTCGACCAGGACCCCCGGGCCAACCCCAATGCTCGGCTGATCGGCCGGGGAGCTGCGGGCGACCCGGTGCTCGACGGCCTGGCCGGGGGCTCCGGCGGCGCCCTGGGGCGGGGGGGGATGATCACCAAGTTGCGGGCCGCAAAACTGGCGGCCCGCTCCGGGGCCAACACGGTGATTGCCAGCGGCCGGGAGCCTGAAGTGCTCGGGCGGCTGCGCTCGGGAGACCAGATCGGCACCCTGTTGGTGGCTGCCAGCGAACCCCTGGCCGCCCGCAAGCAGTGGCTGGCGGGCCAGTTGCAGCTGCGGGGTACCCTCACCCTGGACGACGGTGCGGTGCGGGTCCTGCAGCAGCAGGGCAGAAGCCTGTTGCCGGTGGGGGTGAAGGCGGTCAGCGGCCATTTTCACCGCGGTGACCTGGTGTCCTGTGTGGCCGGTGACGGCCGGGAGATCGCCCGCGGCCTGGTGAATTTCAATGCCGAGGAAGCGGCCCGGATTATCGGCCTGCCCAGCACCCGCATCGTGGAGGTGTTGGGGTACTGCGATGACGAGGAGCTGATCCATCGGGATAATTTGGTGTTGATGTGAGATGGGAGATGGGAGGGGTTTTCGGGACAGGCCCGTTTTTTGTCTTCTATCCCCGATCGCAACACCCTTGCACATCTTTGCCAATCAGGGAGAATACTCACCACGGAGTACCGCTGGGGTAGCGAATGCCGCTGATACTGGGAATTGACCCGGGTTCCATCAAAACCGGTTACGGTGTGATCGACGTCCGGGGGGCGAAGGCCGGCTATGTCGCCAGTGGCATTATTCGCCTGCCCTCGGTGTCCCTGCCGGAAAAGCTCAGGATCATCTTTGCCAGTGTGTCGGAAATCATCGCCCTCCACGGCCCCCTGGAGATGGCTGTCGAAGATGTGTTTTTCGCCCGCGACCCCAGGGCCGCCCTCAAGCTGGGCCAGGCCCGGGGGGCTGCCATCGTCGCCGGTGTGCACGCCGGGTTGCCGGTGGCGGAGTACAGCGCCAAGACCGTCAAGCAAGCGGTGGTTGGCACCGGTGCCGCCACCAAGGAGCAGGTGACCCACATGGTGATGCGCCTGCTGAAGCTGGATGTCGCCCCCAGGGAGGATGCCGCCGATGCCCTGGCGGTGGCCCTGTGCCACGCCAGCAATCTGCAAACCGCCATCAGCATGTCCGCCAAGGTCGGCGCCGGAGTGATCGGCAAAACCCGCTTTGCCCGCGGTCGCCTCAAGGAGATTCCCCGCCAATGATAGGTCGCCTGACAGGCGTATTGCTCGAAAAACAGGCCCCGGACCTGGTGGTGGACGTCCACGGCGTGGGCTACGAGGTACAGGTGTCCATGAACACCTACTTTGGCCTTCCCGCCGTCGGTCAGCAGGTGCTGCTGCACACCCACTTCGTGGTGCGGGAGGATGCCCAGCAACTGTTCGGTTTTGCCACCCTGGAGGAGCGCACCCTGTTTCGCACCCTGGTGAAGGTGACCGGGGTCGGCCCCAAGATGGCCCTGGCGATTCTGTCGGGGATGTCGGCGGCAGACTTTGTGCGCTGTGTGCGGGGCGGCGATGTCACCACCCTGACCCGGTTGCCCGGGGTGGGCAAGAAAACCGCCGAGCGGCTGGTGGTGGAAATGAAGGACAGGCTGGCGAAGTGGGAGTCTGCCGATTCCGCGAGCCAGGGACCCGCGCCGGTCAGAGGTGGAGATGGCGCAGCCCTGGAGGAGGCCGAAAGCGCTCTGGTGGCCCTGGGCTTCAAGCCGCCGGAGGCCGCCCGCATGGTGAGCAGCGCCCACCGCGAAGCGGGGAGTGATACAGTGACCAGCGAGCTGCTGATTCGCGCCGCTCTCAAAAGCACCATGAAGTGATTGTCCACTACCCAAGGCACCACCTTGTCAGGCCAATGCCATGATTGAATCCGACCGCATCCTGTCCGCCCGCCCCCTGGAGAACGACGAGCGCTACGACCGCGCCATCCGCCCCCTCACCCTGAAGGATTACGTCGGCCAGGTGGTGGTGCGGGAGCAGATGGATATCTTTATCAGCGCCGCCAGACAGCGGGGGGAGCCCCTCGACCACACCCTGGTGTTCGGCCCCCCCGGGCTGGGTAAAACCACCCTGGCCAATATCATCGCCAATGAAATGGGGGTGGATCTCAAGGCCACCTCGGGACCGGTGCTGGAGCGGGCCGGAGACCTCGCCGCCATCATGACCAATCTGGAAAGCGGCGATGTACTTTTTATTGACGAAATTCACCGCCTGAGCCCGGTGGTGGAGGAAGTGCTCTATCCGGCGATGGAAGACTATCAGCTGGATATCATGATCGGTGAGGGTCCGGGTGCGAGCTCCATCACGCTTGATCT
>CAZWUP010000170.1:0-6429 GCA_964637045.1 uncultured Porticoccaceae bacterium
CGGTGCCGCCCCTGTGGCCCGGCAGCGTCCACACCGCCCCGGGGGCGACCCCGGGTGAGGGCAATGTGGTGGTGGAACGCCACTTCGACACCCCGGTTACCCTGGCGGGAATCCAGGCCCTGGAGGACGCCAGTGCCCACTGCCTGGAAAGCCGCCGGGTGCGCTTTGAGCGCACCTTCTTTTCCCGCGACGGAACACGCATGATCTGTATCTACCGGGCCCCCGACGCCGAGTCCGTGCGCCAGGCCCAGCGCCAGGCCGGGATGCCGGTGGCACGGGTGTGGGCATTCCAGCGCATCGCCCCCGACGCACTGCGCCACTGATGGGCTCGGTTTTGCCCTGTACCTCCCGCCGTTGCGCCCTGTAACCGATATCTCGAAATACCACGCCCCCTTCCACGCTCGCTCCAACGCCCCTGCCCCAGGCTGTGACTGTCCGGCAATGTCGCCGACAAGGTTCAGAACCAACCTTTACTACCACAGAGGACACCACAGATGGAAACCACTGCGACAGTCAATAACGGGGTCGACGTCGTCGCCCTGCTGGCGGCCCGCCAGGCCCTGAGCGAAGCACCGGAAGCGGCCAAATGCCTGTGGCGGGCGAGCTGCGACTGGGTCAAGGGAACCCACAGCAACTCCAGGGTGGAGAGCTTTTACGCCCTGGGCACAGAGCACCACCACAAAACAGCCTTCACCTTTGCCACCGACCACCCGGAACTGTTCTCCGCCGAGGACCGGGGCGCCACCCCGGTGGAGATGGTACTGGTGGGCCTGGCGGGCTGCCTCACCGCGGGCATCGCCTCGGTGGCCCAGAACCGGGGCATCCAACTGCACTCGGTGACCGCCACCCTGGAGGCCACCATGGACCTGCAGGGAATCCTCGGGGTCGACAGCGAGGTGCGCAACGGCTTTGAGGAGGTCAGGGTGACCTTTGTCGTCGACGCCGACGCCGGCCGCGACGATATTCTGGCCCTGGTGGCCCAGTCCCAGAAGCGCTCGGCGGTATTCGACATCATCACCAACCCCACTTCGGTGCAGGTGGCGGTGAAATGACCGCCTACCCAGCCGCCATCAGGGCGGAAGTGGACGGTGCGGTAACCGCGGTGGTGATCGGCGCTGGCCACGCCGGGCTGGCCATGAGTCACTGCCTCAGCGCCCTGGCCATCGACCACCTGGTGCTGGAGCGGGGACGGGTTGCCAATGCCTGGCACCGGGAGCGCTGGGACTCCCTGCGTCTGCTCACTCCCAACTGGCAATCCCGGCTGCCGGGCTTTGCCTATCGGGGGACCGACCCGGACGGCTTTATGACCGCGGCGGAAACCGGCGCCTTTATCGCCGCCTATGCCCGGGCAATCGCCGCCCCGGTGCACACCGGGGTCGAGGTCACCTCGGTGCAGCGCCGTGGCGACAGTTACCTGGTGAACACCAACCAGGGGCGCTGGGCCTGCCGTGGGGTGATTATCGCCACCGGCGCCTTCGCTGTGCCCCTGGTGCCAGCCGTCAGCGCCGCGCTGCCGGCGACAGTCACCCAGTACACGGCCCATGGCTACCGCAACCCGGGTCACTTGCCGGAGGGTGGCGTGCTGGTGGTGGGTGGCTCCGCCACCGGCGTCCAGCTGGCGGACGAAATCTGCGCCTCGGGGCGGCCGGTGGTTCTCGCCACCGGCGAGCACGTGCGCCTGCCCCGCAGCTACCGGGGCCTGGATATCCAGTGGTGGCTGGACGCCCTGGGTGTGCTCGACCAACGTCACGACGAGATTGACGATCTCCACCGTGCCCGCCGGGTGGCCTCGCCCCAGCTGGTGGGTTCCGACACCGGCCACACCCTGGACCTCAACGCCCTCCAGGCCAAAGGGGTCAGGATCGCCGGGCGGCTGATGGGCATTGGCGGCGGCCGCGCACAGTTTTCCGGCGCCCTGGCCAATCTGTGCGCCCTGGCGGACCTCAAGCAAAACCGCCTGCTGGACCGCATCGACGCCTGGGCAAAGACCCGGGGGCTGGACCAGGATCTGCCCGCCTCCACGCGGCCGCCGTCCACCCGGGTGGACAGCCGCCCCCTGCTGACCCTGGACCTGGAGGCCGCCGGGATCCGCTCCCTGGTGTGGGCCACCGGCTTTCGCCCCGACCATTCCTGGCTGCAGGTGCCGGTGTTCGACGCCAAGGGCAGACTGCGCCACCAGGGGGGCATAGCGGCCGCCCCCGGCCTCTATGTGTTGGGACTGCCTTTTATGCGCCGCCGTAAGTCCAGCTTTATCCACGGTGCCGGGGACGACGCCCGCGAGCTGGCCGCCCATTTTAAAGGCTACCTGGACAGCCTGAGTGGAGCGATCCCCGCGGCTGCCGTGGCCGCAACCGCCTGAGCGGTGCCCTCCCCATGAGCGAGATCTTTGCCATCAGCCATTTCGCCAGCCCCGTCGGGAGCGCCGATATCGAGCAGTCGCTGTCCCGCTGTGGCGGTTGTTTCGACACCCACAGGGTGCAGTGGCGCAACCTGTGGCTGGCCGCGAACGGCAGCCGCGCCCTCTGCCACCTGACGGCCCCCGATGCCGAGGCTGCCCGCCATGCCCTGCGCCGCGCCGGGCTGCCCATAACCCGACTGTGGTCGGCGCGGCACCTGGCGGGGCGGGAACCGCCGTCACGGGTCACTGTGGTGATCGAGGAACAACTGAGAACCCCCGCGACGCCAGCGGACCTGGGCCCCTGGCCACACCTCTGGCTGCCACCCTTGACCCGCCACCAATCCTATCTGGCCCTCGACGGGCTGCAACTCCTCACCCTGGCGGAAGTGACCGGGCCGGAGGCTGGGTTCTGCCCCCAGGTGGCACCGGCGTTGGCCCGCCTGTGGCGGTGCAGTGAAATTGTCACCTGTAGCAAACAGATATGATGGACCCGCACAGCGATTGCATTTTTTTGGGGGGGGGCATTTTGCAACTAGCGGCGGGGATTGTGCCCACAACAGGTTGCGTGCCACGTCCATTCGCCCACAGCGTGGGCTCCTACAGGATTGCCCCGGGAGGTGTAGGAGCCCGGTCTCCGTGCGAACGGAGGTGGGCGATGTGCCCATAGCCGGTTGGCTGCCACCGTCGTTCGCTCACAGAGTGAGCTCCCACAGGGGCCTCCGGGTTTGGGCGCATTGCGTAGGAGGCCTGTCCTCCGGGCGAACAGCTCGGTGCCGAATTCATCGCCCACAGCGTGGGCTCCTACCCAAATCATGGACGACCGGCGGGTGGTCATGCCAAATTTCCCGCTGTGCTACCCCAGACAGACCTGGGCGATACTGGCCACATGGCGGAGATCGGTGCCGCAGCAGCCGCCGTACACCCGCAGCCCCGGCAGCAACTGCTGCAAGCGGCGGTAGTCATTGGCAAACTCCTCCGGATCGCCCGCATCCAGGGCTTCGGCGGCGTCCAGTTCGGCGTGGCTGCACCTGGAAGCATTGCCCCGCACACCGCCAATGCGCTGGCGCCAGGTGCTGTCAGCCCTCAGGCGCTGCTCGAAGTGGCTGGGGTGGGCACAGTTGATCATATAGTAAAGGGGGTAGCCGCCACTGCTGTCGTCCACCCGGGCGATGGCATCCCCCAGGCTGTCGCCAGTGGGCAGGTGGCCATCGGTCTCCACAGTGAAGGAGATCACCACCGGCAGGTCCCTGTCCTGTGCGGCGCCAACGATACCCTCGGCCTCCTCCACATAATTGAGGGTGAATGCGCTGACCAGGTCTACATCCGCCTCGGCAAATACCGCCAGCTGCTCGCCGTGATAGGCTCGCGCCTGCTCCGCCGTCATCAGGTTGTCGGCCACATAGCCATCCCCCCGGGGACCGATATTGCCGCTGATCAGGATCGGCAGGTCGGCGCTGGCCGGATGTTGCTCCCGCACCTTGGCGAGGAAGTCGATGGCCTGGCGATTGATCGCCGCAAGCTCGGCGGCGGAGTAACCAATTTGTACACCCCAGTCCCGATTGGCCCGCCAGGTGGGGCTCTCTAAAATAAACCCCGCCCGGTGGCGGGCCGCCAGGTCCAGGTAGCCCTGGTAGTACTCCCACAACAGCTCCCGCCCCCAGTCGGTGGACAAAAGATCGAAAGCGGCAAAACAGGGCAGCTCGACACCCTTGTTGAAAACCAGGTCGGTCTCCATACCGCCATCGGTAAGAAAGTGGCCGCCGGCCAGTTGACGGACCAGTTGGCTGTGCTTGATATTCATGTTCGACTCCTGGGGGCAATGCCCCTGTTGTTGGTTGCTCGAAGCACCGCGCGGTACAGGACGAACTCTACTCCCGGACGCCCGCCGCTACAGTGGACCGGAGGTGCTTTTCCGCGAGGACAGTTTTTTTGTTTGATATCAGACTGTTAACGGATGGGCCCCACACCTGTTGGCATTTTCCAGGGCAAGGGCTAGTGTTTACTGTACCGGCGGTACAGTGAACGACAGCACAGGGACCGAGATGAAGACCCAGAGGGGCGAAGACAGGCGGGAAAAGATCCTTCGGGTGGCGGAGGCCATCATCCTCCAAAAAGGCTTTTCCGCCACCTCCATCGAGGACATCATGGCGGGTGCCCATATCACCAAGGGCGGGTTTTTCTATCACTTTCCGGGCAAGATCGAACTGGCCAGAGCCCTGGTGGAGCGCTACCTGGAGGAGGATGCCGCCCTTCTCAATGGCCTTGCGGCGCGGGCGGCTGAACTCAGTGAAGACCCCCTGCAACAGTGGCTGCTGTTTCTCAACCTGCTGGCGGAAACCATGGAAAACCTCGAAGACCTGCACCCCGGCTGCCTGGTGGCCTCCTTTACCTACGAGAGCGGACAACTGGACGCCAGTGTCAAGGCCCTGATAACCGAGGGCATGCTGCGCTGGCGGCAGTTTTTCCGCAGCCAGCTCGACCGGGCCACGGCCTCGCAACCCTTCCCGGAAAGCGAATCGCTGGACGAACTGGCGGATATGCTGAGCGCCATTATCGAGGGCGGCATCATTCTCTCCCGGGTGTTCCGGGACAAATCGGCGCTGCCCCAGCAGATCAGACAGTACCGCAATTATGTGCGAATGATGTTTGCCGTGGAGCCGGCACGGGGATGAGCGGAGCAACAAGTACCACAGGTTTCAAATCCTCCAGCCCAGTGCCCCGGGCACAGGGCTCTACTCCCTGCGTGGGTGCCCCGCGATGACCGGCTGGCAGGAGTTCTTCACCATCCTGGTGCCGCTGCTGATCATCATGGATCCCCTCGGCAACCTGCCCCTGTACCTGATGTTCACCGCCGACAACAGCCGGGGGGAACAACGGCGCATGGCCGCCGTCGCCTGCCTGGCCAGCGCCGCCATCCTGGTGGTATTCGCCCTCACTGGCGACCACCTGTTGGCACTGTTCGGGATCACCATTCCCGCCTTCCAGATCGCCGGCGGCTTTATTTTCTTTATCTACGCCCTGCAGATGCTGGCGCTGATTCCCGCCGGCCTGAAAAGCAGCAGCGCCGAGGAGCGGGAGGGCCTGAGCAAGCACAATATCGCCCTGGTGCCCCTGGCCATTCCCATGCTCGCCGGCCCCGGCGCCATCACCGCGGTGCTGGTGTGGCGCCAGCAACTGGCGGGCAGCGGCGAGCAGTGGCTGCTGTTTGCCGCCATCGCCGCCGCCTGTGCTACAGTCTACCTGTGCCTGCATTTTGCCGGCCTCCTCCACCGCCTTCTGGGGGTGGGAGGCATCCGGGTGATCACCCGCCTGATGGGCCTGCTGCTGGCGGTGATCGCGGTGCAGTTTATGGTGAACGGCATCGCCGCCCTGAACTGAACCGGCGCCGTCGGCGCCTGTCTCGGGCAGGCCACACCACGTTATCACGGGAGACCACACCATGACCAAACACCTGTTCAGCGCCCTGCTGCTGTGGCTGGGCTGCCACCTCACCGCCCTGGCGGCGGACGAGGTGCTGATCGATGTGCGCAGCGTCGAGGAGTTCGCCGCCGGCCACCTGGAGGGCGCCCTGCTGATGCCCCACGACCAGATCGGGCCACTGATTGCCAAGGCCGGCATTGGCCGCGACACCCCCATCACCCTGTACTGTCGCAGCGGACGGCGTGCCGAAGCGGCCCAGCAAACCCTGCAAAACCTTGGCTACACCCGGGTCAGCAACGCCGGCGGCTACGAGCAACTGGTGCGCCAGGGAGCGGATTCCTGCGAACCCGCTGGCGCCTGCTGACGGCCGTTATGGCAGTGGGCCATGTGGGCCATGTGGGCCATATCGCGCCAGCGGCTTTCTGGAGGCGCCCAACGGATACTTCCAGTCGGCAAAACGGAAAGCGATGGGATACGGTACCTTCTCCACAATGCGCACTGTGGTGTTCCTGATTGCCGGAAAATTGGATTTTAGCAGCGTCCATACACATGCAGCCTAACCCACTCGAAATTCAAAAGAGCCCGAAAAATAAATCTTTCACCCTTTTTCC
>CAZWUP010000171.1:0-6429 GCA_964637045.1 uncultured Porticoccaceae bacterium
CGCCGCGTTCAAACTGGAAATGTCATCGGTCATTGGCAATTGGTGGTCGCAGCACAAACTGGAGATTTGAGTAGTATAGGTCCATTGCAAGGCCCAGGGGCTATTCGGGCAGGCATGGTGTCCCGCTTCCCGGTCGTCCCTTCCCTTTTAGGGGGCCGGGAGAAACGGGAACCGGGAAATCCCAATCGGGAGACTGGCTACCATCCCCGGGCTGGTTGGTCTTGGCTATGATAGCCCAGACAGAAGGTGTGAAGTGGTCGAATCGATGTGACCACCCCAGTTAAGGAAGAATACCCTGAAACTGGAGATGGGCCATGGCCACAAGAAAGCGGTGGTCGAAAGAATTCACGCTGGACACATTCTGCCTGGTGCTGGAGTCAGGTTACAGTCAGGCGGGGGCTGCGCGAAGCCGGGATATATGTATACAAATTCCTTATTTTCTATACATGTGGCGGGTGGTGGGATCCTCCCGTTTCGCCGCCACCGAATATGCAGGGCCTGCTCCGGGGAGTCTCGCCGGTATCAATGGAGTGGTTGCAGGTGAGTCAGCAGGTCCTGTGGGACATCACTGAGAAGGATAACGGAAATGCCGCCATCGTTCCTTTTGTTGTTATGGGCCGTGGATTGCCCAAGTGATGATGCTACAGCTTCCGGTGTCAGTGTATACATGTTCCCATTCAGGGGATCTACAATGAGGTAGCCAATTAGGCCGCCAAAAATCAGATTCCCGCCAATGTACCAGCCATTGACCTTGGATCGAATTGGGATTTGTTGGCTTTCAAAACCGGACTTGGAAATTTGGACGGTATATTCCTTGCCGCCAAAGTAGCTGCCATCGCTCTTCTGGAGGGTGACGGTGGTGGGTGTCGTGCCTTTGAAGACCTCTACGCCTGTCTCGTCTGTGACGACTATGCTGGCGTCGTCAGGGGTGCTATTGATTGGAAGTAGCTGATCTGGATCGCCGACGATAGTGGCACAGCCAGTGACGATGATGCTGCTGGCCAAAGTGGCGGCACGCGCGAATTTTCTCATTGTTGTTTCTCCGTTCCTGCTATACAAACACACGGAGACGCAGGTCTAACTCTCCGTGTTATAGGGTGCCTTCATGGCAAGTCGTGCGAGACCTCGGCATTATAGGGGATTAAGTTTGCATCACAAGATGAAAATCACCTGGGTCGGCGACACCAACTATGGACCCAAGCCCGCCGCAGCTAAGTGACGGCTCAACAGAAGAGACCGAGTGCCGCGCCAGGACTGGGTAGGTGATGTCGGCGATATGGCGACCCTGACGCAACCAAGTAAACATGCTCCAGTATAGAATTCCCACTTGCCATCATGAAGTTAGCGGGATTCCGCCTTTCCGGTATGGGAAGATGGGTGGAAACCGGGAGCCAACACCTTGAATATGCAGCTGGGCACTACGCCCCATCGTTTTCCTCGGCGGAGATTCCGCGGCCTGCCCGCACTGGTGGCACTGGTCCTTCTGTGGTCCCTCCATCCCAGCTGGGCGGATGGCGGCGCCCCCATGGCGAGCCGCGGCGCTTGGGCGCTGGAGGTTTTTGTTACCGATAGCTGTCCCCACTGCGCAAATGCCAAGGCGGCTCTGCCGAGTCTGGCCGAGAGCTATCCAGATCTGGCCATCGAGATCCGCTCCCTGGACAGGGATCCCCGCGCCTTCAGCGATCTGGAAAGGTATTCCCGCACTGCCGGTATATGGCCGCCGGGGGTGCCAACCTTCGTCTTGAATGGCGCCGTCAGTGTCGGCTTTGGCGGTCCGCAGGCCACCGCCGAGCTGATCGCCTTTGTCGAGCGGGGATTGGCAGGGGAGGGCGGCGCAGAGATGAATCCTGGTGGTGTGGTGGATTCTGCGCTGTTCGGCACCCTGAGTGTGGAGCAGTTGGGGCTGCCACTGTTTACCCTGGCGCTCGGCCTGTTGGATGGCGTCAATCCCTGTGCCATGTGGGTCTTGCTGTTCCTGCTGTCCATGTTGGTGCACCTGGGGGACAGGTCCCGTATGGCGTTGATTGCCGGAGTCTTTGTGCTGGTCAGCGCCCTGGTCTACTACGCTTTCATGGCGGCGTGGCTAAACCTGTTTCTGGCCATCGGCCTGTCCGGCCCGGTGCGGGTGGGGCTTGGCGTGGTCGCCCTCTTTATGGGGCTGGTGAACATCAAGGACTATGTGGCCTTTGGCCGAGGCTTGTCCCTGTCAATTCCGGAGGCTGCCAAGACGGGCCTCTACGGGCGGGTCAGATCCGTCATTCAAGCCCGCTCCCTGCTTCTGGCCCTCGCCAGTGTCACTGCGCTGGCAATAGTGGTTAATTTTGTCGAAGTCCTGTGCACCGCTGGGCTCCCCGCACTGTACACCGCAACCCTGATTCAGCAGGGCCTGCCGACGGCGACCTACTACGGCTACCTGGGGCTCTATATTCTCGCCTACATGGCGGATGATGCGCTGATGGTCGCGGTGGCGGTGACTGCCCTGCAAAGTCGCAAACTCAGCGAAAAGTCCGGGCGACTGCTCAAGTTGCTGAGCGGTTGTACTATGCTGGTACTGGGTTTGGTCATGCTTGTCGCGCCTGAATTGCTGCTGTGAGCTGTGGATCGTCAGCAAGGTGTCGAGTCCAGTTCGCTTGACCACCCGGGTTTGACCGAAGAGATACCTGCCGGTGGGCCCTCGCGGCTCCTTTACCGTAATTGGGACCTGAAATGACCTACAAGACTATGGACGGCAACGAGGCTGTGGCCTCGGTCGCCTACCGGCTCAGCGAAGTTATCGCCATCTATCCCATTACCCCGGCCTCCGTCATGGGCGAGTATGCCGACGATTGGGCCGCCCTGGCCAGGCCCAATCTGTGGGGCGATGTGCCCAGTGTGGTGGAAATGCAGTCCGAGGGCGGCGCCGCCGGCGCGGTGCACGGCGCCCTCCAGGCGGGGGCCCTGGTGACCACCTTTACGGCCTCCCAGGGGTTGCTGTTGATGTTGCCCAATCTCTACAAGATTGCCGGGGAGCTCACCCCCATGTGCATGCATGTGGCGGCGCGCAGTGTGGCCACTCACGCCCTGTCCATTTTCGGCGACCACTCCGATGTGATGGCCGCCCGCGGCACCGGCTTTGCTCTGCTGGCGTCGGGTTCGGTGCAGGAAGCCCAGGACCTGGCGGCCATCGGCCACCTGGCGAGCCTGGAGGGCAGGGTGCCGGTGCTGCATTTCTTCGATGGCTTCCGCACCTCCCATGAGATGGCCAAAATCGCTGTGCTCGATGACGACGACCTGCGGGCCTTGGCCCCCGCAGGTGCCATTGAGGCTCTGCACCAGCGGCGCCTGACGCCGGACAAGCCCGTAGTGCGGGGTACCTCGCAGAACCCCGACGCCTTTTTCCAGGCCCGGGAGGCGGTCAACAGTTTTTACGATCGTTTTCCCGATGTGCTCGATGGGGTCATGGCAAGGTTTGGCCAGCGCACCGGTCGCCACTACCGGCCCTTCGACTATATCGGCCACCCCCGGGCGGAGCGGGTGCTGGTGTTGATGGGTTCCGGCGCCGAGTGCGCCCACGAAACCCTGGACTGGCTGCTGGCCAGGGGCGAAAAGGTGGGACTGCTCAAGGTGCGCCTGTTCCGCCCCTTCTCCGCCCGCCACTTGCTGGCGGCGTTGCCGGCGTCGGTGGGCCATATCGCCGTGTTGGACCGCACCAAGGAGCCCGGCTCCCAGGGGGAGCCCCTGCTGCTGGAGGTGAGTGGCGCCCTGGTGGAGGCGCTGACCCGCGGCGAGCTGCCCCGGTTGCCCAGGGTGATCGGCGGCCGTTTCGGGCTGGCGTCCCGGGAGTTCACCCCCGGCATGGTGGCCGCAGTATTCGACGAGCTGAGCCGGGACACCCCCAAGACCCGTTTCACCGTGGGGCTCAGGGATGATGTCACCCAGCTGTCCCTGGACTACGACGAAACCCTGGATATCGAAGCCCCTGAGACCCGTCGCGCCCTGTTTTTCGGGCTCGGCTCCGACGGCACGGTGAGCAGCAACAAGGCCAGTATCAAAATCCTCGGCGAAGGTGCGGACCTTTTCCCCCAGGGGCACTTTGTCTACGACTCGAAAAAAGCCGGCGCCACCACGGTGTCCCACCTCCGCTTTGGCCCACATCCCATTCGCTCCAGCTACCAGATCCGCCAGGCGGAATTCGTCGCCGTCCACGCCCCCCAGTTTCTCGAGCGCTACGATATTCTCCAACAGGCGGCACCCGGCGCCACCGTACTGCTCAACGTGCCCTGGCCCGCCGCCAGCGTCTGGCAGCACCTCAACCGGGATGTACAGCAGACCCTGCTGGAGAAGCGGGCGAGGCTGTATGTCATCGATGCCAACAGGGTGGCGGAGCAGGCCGGCCTCGACCGCCTGATCAACACGGTGATGCAGGTGTGCTTTTTTGCCCTTGCCGATGTGCTGCCCAGGGATCAAGCCATCGCGCGCATCAAACAAGCCATTGCCGACACCTGGAGCAGGCGCGGGCCGGAAGTGGTGCGCCGCAATGTGGCGGCGGTGGATGCCACCCTGGAACAGCTCCACCAAGTCCCCCTGCCCATTGCCACCACCGCCACCCGGGGCCGGTCACCGCTGGTTCCGGACCATGCCCCGGAATTTGTGCAACGGGTCACGGGCCTGCTGCTGGCGGGCCACGGCGATCGCCTGCCGGTAAGTGCGTTCCCTGTGGATGGCACCTGGCCCACCGCCACCAGCCAGTATGAAAAACGCGCCATCGCCCTGGAGATTCCCATCTGGGAGCCCGAACTGTGTGTGCAGTGCAACTACTGCGCAATGATCTGCCCCCACGCCGCCATCGTCGCCAAGGCCTTCGAGCCGGCGGACCTGGCGGGAGCCCCACACGGCTTCGTCAGTGTGGCGGAGGACGCCACCCGGGAGCTGGCGGGCCTGCACTACCGGTTGCAGGTGGCGCCGGAGGACTGCACCGGCTGTGGCCTGTGTGTCGAAATCTGTCCGGCGAAGGACAAAACCCGGCCCAAGCGCAAGGCCATCAACCTGCGTCCGCTGGCGGAGCACCGCCAGGTGGAGGCCGAGAATCTGGCATTTTTTCGCGCCATACCCCATATCCCCCGCAGCCGCATACCCAATGATTCCAAGGCGCAGACCCTGTTCCAGCCCCTGTTTGAGTTTTCCGGCGCCTGCGCCGGTTGCGGCGAAACACCCTATATCCGCGCCCTGACCCAGCTCCTGGGGGACCGGCTGCTGATTGCCAACGCCACCGGGTGTTCCTCCATCTACGGCGGCAACCTGCCCACCACACCCTACACCACCGATCAGCAGGGCCGCGGCCCGGCGTGGAACAACTCCCTGTTTGAGGACGCCGCGGAGTTGGGGCTGGGCATGCGCCTTGGGCTCGACAAGCTGGTGGAACGGGCCAGGGAGCGGTTGGCCAGCCTGCCGGCGGTTATTCCCGAGGGCTTGCGACGGGCCCTCCTGGAACCCTGCTCCAGCACCGATGAGGGGGCTATCGAACAGCGCCGAGGGGATATCGCCACCCTGCGGCAACTGCTGTCCGGCCGGGACGACAGCGCCGCCCGGGAGCTCTACAGGCTGGCCGACGAACTCTGCCCAAAGAGCGTGTGGGTGATCGGCGGCGACGGCTGGGCCTACGACATCGGCTACGGCGGCCTCGATCATGTGCTCGCTTCCGGCCGCAACGTCAAATTACTGGTGCTGGACACCGAGGTCTATTCCAACACCGGCGGTCAGCAGTCCAAGGCCACCCCCCTGGGGGCGGTGGCCAAATTCGCCGCCGCCGGCAAGGAGACCCGCAAGAAGGACCTGGGGTTGCTGGCCATGAGCTACGGCCATGTGTATGTGGCGCAAATCGGCATCCAATCCCACAGCGGCCAAGCCATCAAGGCCTTTCTGGAGGCGGAGAACCACGACGGCCCGGCGCTGATCATTGCCCACAGCCCCTGCGTCGCCCACGGTTACGATCTGCTGCACTCCATCGACCAGCAGCGGCGCGCCATCGACAGCTGGGCGTGGCCCCTGTACCGCTTCGATCCCAGCCGGATCCACCAGGGGCGCCCGCCATTGCAACTGGATTCGGAGCGCCGCAAGGTGCCCATGGAGAAATACATGGCCGAGGAGGCGCGCTTCCACATGCTTAAACTGCGGGACCCGGATCGCTACCAACGCCTGTTGGCGGCTGCTGAACAGGCTGCTGGCGAGCGCCGGGAGCTCTATCTGCAGTTGGCGGGTATCCACTTCGAGCAGGATGAACAACAAGCAGACACAAGCGAGGGAAAGCAGCATGACTGACCTGAACACCCACTGGCTGGGGTTGGCGCTGAGGTCCCCCGTCGTTATCGGTGCCTCCCCCCTCAGCGATGACCTGGACAGTCTGCGGGCCTGTGTGGAGGCCGGTGCCGGCGCCGTGGTGATGCACTCCCT
>CAZWUP010000172.1:0-6428 GCA_964637045.1 uncultured Porticoccaceae bacterium
TTGATTTTCTCTTCGTCTTTCTGTTCGTTGAGGGAGCTGCCCTGGTCGTCGGATTCGTAGGCGGGCAGTTCGATGATGCGGGGCACAGGATCGGACGCCCGCAATTCCGCAGCGGGGCTGTCGAGGTCTTCGCTGAGCACCAGGCTGCCGGGGGTGGCGCAGGGTCCCAGGGAGGAGACCGTGCAGTCGTCACCGAGGGCGGAAAAGACAATGGCACCGCTGTTGAGACGGACCCGGGTGACGGCATCCGTGGTGGTGGTCTCGAAATCTGTGCCGCGAATGCCGATGGCGGCGATGGGGGTGTTGAGGCGGAAAGCGTCGTGGTTGCTTTCACCGAGATCGCCGGTGACGGAACGGGCGCGACCCTTGACCAGATCGAGGCGCACGGCATAGCCGTCGGGGGACTCGGCGCGGAAATTGTACTGATGGATCACCAGGGTGGACTGGGGCTGCAGCACCAGCAGGGCGTTGTCGACCATCTTTATTTGCATGGTGGCGGCGCTGGCGGTTTCCAGGGTATCGCCCTCGAACACCGGCGACCTGTCGGCAAGGCTGTGGCTGGCGCCCTCGGCGTCGATGCGGGTGGCATCACCGGTTACCAGAAGGACATGACCGACGGGCTCAAAGGCCAGAACCCCATTGGCGAGGACACAGGACAGCGCCACCAGCACCGGCCGGGCCATCTGGATCAGCTTAACATTCATTTTGTAAATCAATGACATCGCGTTCCCAACCTCGGTATCCATAGCCCTGACCTGCCGTCCAGCCGTCATCCATCCGCCTGAGTATACACCAATATTGCGAAATGGGAGTGGCTCCACGTCGACCCTGCCCTACCCAGGGGCCGCCCTTGTCCTCTATCATGGCGGCAACGGAAGGCACTTCGGCCCGACACTATAGAAGAAGCCAACAAAAGCCAATGACCCAATTGCGCCTCGGCAGTTCCCCCCTCGTCACCTCTGCGCTGCTGCTCTGCGCCGCCGCCATCGCCGCCCTGGTCACCCTTGTGCTCAGCAATAACTCCACCCTGCTCAATGGCTGGGACGATATGCGCTGGAAATTCCTGCCCGCCAGGGAATCAAGCCAGATCGTCCTGGTGGACATCGATGAACAGTCCCTCGCCCGCCAGGGCCGCTGGCCCTGGCCCCGCACCAGGCTCGCCGACTTGCTGGAGTTGCTGCTGGACGAGCACGGGGCCGCGGTGGTGGGTGTGGACATCATTCTGTCGGAACCCGGTGATGAGGCGGGGGACTTGCGGCTTGCGGCGCTGGACAGGGAGCGCGTGGTCTGGGCCCATGCCGCCAGCATGGGCAGCGAGCCCCCCGCTAGCCAGGGGGTGCTGACCGCGGCGCCCCGGTGCCCGCCGGCTTCCCCCTGGAACCAGCCGGTGCGCGGCTGGCTGGGGCTGACGCCGGCCATTGCCGGCGACACCTTTCGCGCCGGCCATATCCGGCCCTGGCCCGACGGGGACAGCATCGTGCGCACCTACCAGCCGTTTCTGGCGTTCGGGCCGCAGTGCATTCCCGCCCTGGGCCTGGCGATGTACAGCGCCCTGCTGGGCACCGCAGTGGATGCACCCCTGCACCGGGAGAATGGCGATTGGCAGTGGAGCGGTATCCCCCTGGGTCTGGAGGACAGCGGCCTGATGCGTCTGATCTGGCGGACCCCGGCAATCCGGGCGATCTCCGCCCACGACATACTCAGCGAAACCGCCCAACTGCCCCGGGGGGCGGTGATGGTGGTTGGCAGTTCGGCCCTGGGGATTGGCGATTTTGTCAGTATTCCCGGGGTTGAACGCTTTGCCGGGGTTGGCATTCACGCCCTCGCCCTGCGCCAGTGGCTGGACCGGGAGTTTGTGGCCATGCCCCCCTATCACGACTGGCTGGCGTGGGGGCTGCTGATTCCGGTGTTTGCCATATTCTGGCGCACCTCGACAGCGGCCGCCTCCCGGCCCTGGATTGTCGCCGCCATTCTCTTTGCCAGCTGGAACCTGCTGGCCCTGGCCCTGTGGCGCCAGGGGGTGTACTTCGCCGCCGAGCCCATGCTGTGGGCGCTGCTGTGGCTGCCCCCCATCCAGGGCTGGCGGCTGTGGCAGGAGAAGCGCACCAGCCGGCGGATCTACCGCCAGTTCCACGCCTATTTGCCGGAGAAGGTGCTCCAGGAACTGATCGCCTCCGGCGTCGACCCCAGGCAGCTGGAGGCGGAGTTTCGCGATATCACGGTACTGTTTGCCGACCTGCGGGGCTTTACCACCCTGAGCGAAAATATGACCCCCCGGGAGGTGGTCACCCTGCTCAACGAGGTGATGGAACACCTGAGCTTTCACATCGGCACCCACGAGGGCACCCTCGACAAGTTTATGGGGGACAGTGTGATGGCGTTCTGGGGCGCGCCGGTGGCCATGGACAACCACGCCGACAGGGCGGTGTCCTGCGCCATCGCCATGCTCGACAACCTGGACACCCTGAATGACACCCTGCGCAGCAAGGGCTTGCCGCCGGTGGCCCTGGGCATCGGCATCAACAGCGGCCAGGTGGCGGTGGGCAATATGGGGTCCGCAAGCCGCAAGAATTACTCCGCCGTTGGCGATGCCGTGAATATCGCGGCGCGGCTGCAACAACTCAGCAAGTCCCTGGATTGTTATCTGTTGATCGGCGCGGACACCGCCGTCCTGTGCCGCGACAACACCCTGGTGAGGCTCAAGGAGGTGGACGTGAGGGGCAAGAAGAACCGTGTCACTGTCTATACCGCCGCCGGGTACGCCGCTGGCGCCGAACAGGCCCGCACGGAAGCGCCGCCCTAGCCCAGGCTTTCGCCCTCGCTCCACCCATCCTGCAGACCATCCCGCCACGGGGGGCAAGGCGCGACAACCGGGCGACGGCAAACTGGCCTTGCCCTGGGGCACCTGTTTATACTTCCGCCGCGGCGACCCATTATCCGTCACTTCCGCAGTTCCACCAGCACAACCAGGGCCCCTCGAGTTTATGCGCGAACGGTTTTCAGACATCTACGCCACCAATGAGTGGGAGCACGGCTCCGGCGAGGGCTCTCTGCCCGTTCACACCCGGGGCTACGCCGCATTTTTGCAGGACTTCATTCGCCGCCACGACGTCCGCTCGGTGGTCGCCCTGGGCTGTGGAAACTGGCAGTTTTCCCGCCATCTGGACTGGTCCGGGGTCCAATATCTGGGGCTGGACATAGTGCCCTCGGTGATCGATGCCAACACCCGGGCCTTTGCGCGCCCCAATATCCAGTTCCGCCTCCACGATGGCGACATCGCCAATCTGCCCGCCGCGGACCTGCTGATTGTCAAGGATGTGTTGCAGCACTGGTCCAATGCCGCCATCCAGCGACTGCTGCCCCAGCTGTCGCGCTATCCCCAGGCCTTGATCACCAATTGCGTGAACCCGGCGGGCGATACCGTCAATACCGATATCGCCGACGGAGACTTCAGGTATCTGGACCTGAGGCTGGAGCCCTTCCAGCTGGCCGCCACCGAGGTGTACTCCTTCACCAACAAGCGCGGGTTGTTCAATCGCCTGTGGGGCCGGCCCCGGTGGCTGAAGAAGGTGTTGCTGGTTGCCGGCTCCCCTCGCCCCGCCAGATAGTCCTCAGCAGCTGTTCGAAATGGGGGTACAGAACTCGGTTGCCGTGGGCGCTGAGATGATCGCCGTCGAAAAATAGCGGTACACCCTGGCTGTCGAACGCCGAACAGACCTCACCCGGACACAGCACCGGAAAGGGATCCCAGATCACCACATCGTCGAATTCGGCGGCGAGGGTCGACAGGGAACCCATAATGGGCTCCCGCAATTCAAGCAGGGCCTCCCGCGCCACCCGGGGGCCCAGGGCGCATATGGGGTTGGCCCTGTTGAACCAGTCGGCACACCGGTAGGGGGGGAACTGAAACACCGGCTTGGGGGCATCGATCAACACCACATACCCCTTTTCGGTAAGCCGCCGCACGATATCCCTGCTTTCATCGAGGGCAAGTTTGCGGCGCGATGTGGCGAAAGCACTGCGGCTAAAGGCAATCAGATTATCGAATCCGAGGATCTCCCCGTCAGTGTCCCGGGGCCAGGCAGCGGGATCCTCAATCTCCCCGATGGCCTGCCCCAACTTGAGCAATGGATGATCCGGAGAGAACGGCGTCTTGCCATGGGACAAAACACTGCCGTAGTCGAACACTGCCCACTGGTCGATAAGCCTGTAGGTACGCAATGAGGCGAGAAACACCACATCCCCGGGCGCCAGAGTGCGCTCGATGTCCGCCATCACCGCCTCGATCTGCCCGATGCATTGTGGATCGTTGACGTTGTTGATCATCACGCTGCCCAGATTGCAGTGGCCCATTTGCACCCTGGTCACCTCCACCCCAAGGCGATCGGCGGCCTCGCGAAGCATGGTGGCATAGGCCCCCGTATGGGAGTTGCCCACCACGAACAGCTTTTTCCCCGCCAGGGGCAGGTCGCCAGGGGCAGGATTTTCAATGCCGTACTCGTGGGGATACCAGGTGTGGGCATCCCGGGTAACACTCAGGCTGAGCTGGTGCTGGCGGTCAAACATTGCCGCCGCCGCGGCGAGGCCCCCGGCCACCAGCAGCAGCCCAGCCAGCACCTTCGCCAGGGGTGGCTGACGGCGCAGCCAGCGGCTGTTGCGCACCGGCTGTTCAACGGCGTGGTAGGACAGGGCCGCACAGGCGAAGGTGACGGCCACCGCCAGGGGCACCCAGGGGCCATCCAGCCCCAGGGTCCAGCGGAACAGGGCGTACACCGGCCAGTGCCAGAGATACAGGGAGTAGGAAAGTTTGCCGGTGTAGACAAGCAGGGGATGAGAGAGCAGCCGCAGGGATGGGCTTGCGGCAACCCGGGTAACGGCAATGGCATGGATACACAACACGGTGCCAACGACGGGCAACAGCGCCCAGGGATAGGGGAAGTGGGCGCCATCGGCGAACCAGAAGCCAAGGGCGATCAGCGCCAGGCCCGGCACCAGCCCCGCCTGCACCGGAGTGGAGCCTTCGGCCGCGGCGGGACGCTGGTGTTGCCACAAATAAAGAGACACTCCCGCGGCAAGTTCCCAAAACCGGGAGGGCAGCAGATAGTAAGCCGCCGGCGGATTTTCCCGCCCCAGCCAGTACGCCGTCGCCAGGGATAACAGGGCCAACACCGGCAGCACCAGCCTGGCGGCCGCGGGGCCGACGCCCCTCCCCCTGCCCCAGGCAGCCCACAGCAGAATCAGCGGGGGCAGCACCAGGTAAAACTGCTCCTCCACCCCCAGGGACCAGGTGTGGGTAAAGGGATTGAACTCCGCCCGCGGCGAGAAATAGCCGTCCTGAAACAACAGCAGGGCAATGTTGCTGGCGCCAAAATACGCCCACACCCCCACATCGGCGATGGTGGAGCTGAGCCAGGACTGGGGAATAAACAGCACCGAGAGCAAGCTGACCAGGGTCAGGCAGACCAGCAGCGCGGGCAGGATGCGGACAAACCTGCGGGCGAAGAAATCGACCATAAAATGGCCGGCGGAGCGAATCTCCCGGCCGAGCATGGCCCGGCTGACCACATAGCCGGAGATAACAAAAAACACATCGACACCGGCAAAGCCCCCGGGCAGGAGAGTGTCGTCGAGATGAAAGACCATCACCGCAAGCACCGCCAAGGCCCGCAGGCCATCGATGCCGGGAAGATAGTGGCCGGCGTGCGGCTTAGATACTGGCTTCATCAACCATCCAATAGAGGTGAACTGCGTTAAGGCCCATAACCCGGAGGCAGGCCACAGGGGGAAATCCGGGGTTGACGGCGAATTTTACCACTGTTCCCGACAGCGGCCACCGCCCAGTGGCAGAAGCGCCTATTGCCAATGGCACTGACATTAACCCGACCACGGTGTGAGGCCGCAGTCCCGGGGTGGCTTTTCGAGACCGTATGCAGAGGGGAGACCCACCAGAAGTAGGCGCCTGAGGCGAAGCGCTTCGCGGGGCCGGCCAAGCGATTTTGCCGAAGCCGCGAGCCCAGCGTGGCGGGAAGCAACCTCAAGACATCGCAATTTCAATAGCTTACGAGATTGCTTCGTCGTAGACTGCGGCGCTGGGCTCGCAGCTAAAGACTCCGCGCAATGGCAAATAATCGTAGATTCCTCGAGCCAGTGCCATTGCGCCTATTCCAGTGGCGCCGGATTACCCCGCAGGCCCTCCGATAGCCAGTGCCGGTAGCTGGTGCTAAAATCGCGACCCATTCAAGGGAAGAAGCTCTCACCATGGTCCTGAGCCCATCGGCAGTGCGCACATCATGAATATTACCCTGCTGCTGCACTTTGTCCGCCAGGACCTGATCGACCGCCACGCGGCCTCCGCCCTGGGCGCCCTGTGGACCCTGCTGCTGCCCCTGGCCAACATCCTGATTTTTACCCTGGTGTTTTCCCGCATC
>CAZWUP010000173.1:0-6422 GCA_964637045.1 uncultured Porticoccaceae bacterium
GGAAACCTCTGCCCTCGACCCCAAAGTGTCGCCCTAATTTCCGACTTGTGAGTAAGTCCGACTGCGATCAAGGGTCGAAGCCCCGGGCTACGACGCACCATAAAGCCCTTGATTCAGTGCCATTCGGGATCCAAATTGCTATTCAGCACTTCCTGACATCCCACGATGGTTAGCAGCGCCAGCGCTGAACAGTTACCAACCCAATAACCAGGAGTAGACAATGACCCAATCACTAGCCAATAAAGTTGCCCTGATCACCGGCGGCACCGGCGGCATCGGCCGTACCACCGCCATCGCCATGGCCCGCGCCGGCGCGGACGTGGTGGTCTGCGGCCGTCGCGCCAGCGAGGGCGAGGAGACCGTCAAGCTGATTCAGCAAGCGGGCGGCAGGGGCCATTTCGTGCGCACCGACGTATCCCGGGACGAGGAGGTCAAGGCCCTGGTGGCGGAGACCGTCCAGGTGTTTGGCAAGCTGGATATCGCCTTCAACAACGCCGGGGTGGAGGGTGGCCTGGCCCCCACCCACAAACTCTCCAGCGACGATTACGACCGGGTCTTCGCCATCAATGTGCGCGGTCTGTGGCTGTGCATGAAATACCAGATCGAACAGATGCTGGCCCAGGGCAGCGGCGGTGCCATCGTCAACAACAGCTCGGTTCAGGGCCACATCACCTGGGGCCACTCCGCTCACTACACCGCCTCCAAGCACGCCGTGGAGGGCTACACCAAGTGCGCGGCCATCGACTACGCCCGCAAGGGCATCCGCGTCAACGCGGTGGCGCCGGCCATGGTCAGAACCGACATGGCGGACGACACCTTCAAGGACAATCCGGAGGGGGAAAAGGCCATCAAGCGCCTCCACCCCATGGGCCGCTTTGCCGAGCCCGAGGAAGTGGCCAACAGCGTGATCTTTCTGGCGTCGGATGCCGCCAGCTATATCAATGGCGTCTCCCTGATGGTGGACGGCGGTCTGGTGGTGTACTGATTCGTGGCTGCTGACGCTATGGCCGGGTTTCTGGCGGACAACTGGTATATCTACCCCTGGTTGACGCCGCGGCAGCGGGAGGTGGTGCTGGCCTTCAGCCGCACCTTCTGCGCCAACACCCGGTTTGTATTCTCCCCCGGGGTGGCGGAGTCGGAAGAGCTCACCTGGCTGGTGGCCGCCAACGGCGCCCTGGTGGGCGGCGCCCAGCGCACCGGCTGTTTTGTCGATGTGCGCTGGGTGTACCTGGTGGCGGACGAGGTGCTGGCGGGGGATCTCAGCGGCGACGCCCTGGGGCTGTCAACCCTGCGCCTGAATGCCCGGGAACTGGTGGAGGAGTCCCGCCAGCGCATCCCCGGCCGGCAAATCGCCATTCACGAATTTGCCCATGTGCTGGACCAGCTGTTCGGCATCAGCGACAGCACCCAAGGCCTGCGGGAGGGCTTGGATCTGCACCTGGACAACAGGCGCAGAGGGATCGAGGACATCATCGGCGGCCCGGTATTCGAGGCCATGGTGGAGGAGGACTCCAATCTGGAGTTTTTTGCCTATGTCTCGGAGGTGTTTTTCACCGATCCCCACGGGGTGCTGGATTTCCACCCGCCCCTGTATCACGATCTGGTGAGTATCTACGGCCTGGATCTGGCCGCGCAATTACCGGATCTTGCCGTCGGCACTCACTGCGCAGGGGAGTAACGCCGGCAATGGGTGTTCGCCCACGGCGTGGGCTACAACTTACCAGACCCGGCACCCCGTAGGAGCTCACTCTGTGAGCGAACGACGGTGGCACTCAATCGGCTACGGGCACATTGCCCACCCCTGTTCGCCCGGAGGACCGGGCTCCTACACATATCTTCCCAAACCCGGGGGCACATTGCCCACCCCTGTTCGCCCGGGGGACCGGGCTCCTACACATATCTTCCCAAACCCGGGGGCACCCGGCCACCCCTGTTCGCCCGGGGGACCGGGCTCCCACACGATTCTCCCAAAGCCGGGCAAGGCCCCCCGCAGGGGCTCGCTCTGCGAGCGAACCGGGATGGCACCCAATCAGCACACCTGGGAAAGCTATACCCGTTTCCAGCTGGTGCCCCCGGCAGTGTCCTCCAGCACCACCCCCTGGGCCTTGAGCTGGTCGCGAATCTGGTCGGCGCGGGCAAAATCCCTATCCTTCTTGGCTTGCTGGCGGGCGCCGATCAGGGCCTCGATGTCCGCGGCGGGCATCCCCTCTTCCGCCAGGCCATAGCCCTGGAACCAGGCTTCCGGAGCCACCTGCAGAATACCCAGGATGGCGCCCATGGCCTTGAGCCGGGAGGCCAGCCCCACCACCAGCTCGCCGTTGCCATCCCGTTTGGCATTGTTCAGGTCCCGCACCAGATCGTAGAGCGCGGCGATGGCCTCCCGGGTGTTGAAGTCGTCGTCCATGGCGGCGACAAAGCGCCCGTAGTACGGGCAGTTGGCCAGTTCTCCCACACGTAGGGGATAGAGCTCCCCCACCCCCCGCAGGGCGGCGTAGAAGCGCTCCAGCCCGGACCTGGCCTCCACCAGATTGTCCTCGGAGTAATTGATGAAACTGCGGTAGTGGCTGGAGATCAGGAAGAAGCGCACCACCTCCGGGTGATACTTGTCCAGCACCTCGCGGATGGTGAAAAAATTTCCCAGGGATTTGGACATCTTTTCGTTGTCCACCCGCACCGCGCCGGCGTGCATCCACACCCTCACATACTGCTTGTGGGTGGCGGCCTCGCTCTGGGCGATTTCGTTCTCGTGGTGGGGAAACACCAGGTCCGGCCCTCCGCCGTGAATGTCGAAACTGTCCCCCAGGTGACAGGTGGACATGGCGGAGCACTCGATATGCCAACCGGGGCGACCCCAGCCCCAGGGGGACGTCCAGCCCGGCTCGTCCCCCGGGGCGGCCTTCCACAGGGCAAAGTCCCGGGGATCCTCCTTGACATCCCCCACCTCCACCCGGGCGCCGGCCAACAGCTCGTCGGGATTCTTGCCGCTCAACTGACCGTACTCGGGAAAGCGCTTGACCCGGTAATAGACGTCACCATTGGCGGCGACGTAGGCGTAGTGGTTGTCGATAAGGAGGGTCACCATGGCGATGATGTCATCGATATGGGCGGTGGCCCGGGGTTCGATATCCGGCGGCGCCACCCCCAGGGCCAATTCGTCCTCGTGCTGGGCATCGATCATCCGCGCGGTGAGCGCCGTGAAAGGCTCGCCGTTTTCATTGGCGCGGTTGATGATCTTGTCGTCGATATCGGTGATATTGCGCACATAGGTCACGTCCCAACCCCGGGCCCGCAAATAGCGCACGATTACGTCGAAGCACACCATCACCCTGGCGTGGCCGATATGGGCGTAGTCGTACACCGTGTTGCCGCACACATACATGGCGATCTTGCCCGGCTCCAGGGGCACAAACGGCTCCTTGGCCCGCTTCAGGGTGTTGTAGATGCGCAGTGTCGAGGAAGAGTGTTGGTCCATGGTCAGGCCCTGTTGCTCCAGTTGTCCTTGAGGCTGATGGTCTGGTTGAACACCAGCCGCTCGGGGTCCGCCGCCAGGGCCTTGGCATCGCGGTAAAAGTAGCCCTGGCGCTCAAACTGGTAGTGAATGTCGAGGTTGGCGTCCGCCAGGCTGGGCTCGCCCCGACAGCCGCTGATCACCTCCAGAGAGTCGTGGTTGATATCTTCGAGGAAATCCCTGCCCCCCACCCCGGGGCTGGCCTCCTTGAACAGGCGGTCGTACAACCGCAGCTCGCAGGCCACCGACTCGCTGGCGGATACCCAGTGGATCACCCCCCTGGGGTTTATCCCCTCGGGAGGATTTTCGCCGATGGTGCCCGGCACCGTGGTGGCGTGCACTTCAATTACCGCGCCCTCCTCGTCCCGCACCACAGCGTCGGCACGGATCACATAGGCGGAACGCAGGCGCACCCACTCCCCCAGCACCAGGCGCTTGAATTTCTTGCGGGACAGGCTGGTGTCGCCGCTGAAGTCATCCGACTCGATGTAGATCTCCCGGGTAAAGGGCAGGCGGCGCTGCGGCATATCCTCCCGGCTGGGATGGCCCGGGGCGCTGAGGTACTCGACATTGCCCTCCCGGACATCGGTGAGCACCACCTTGAGGGGGCTGATCACACACATGGCGCGGCGGGCGGTGTCGTTGAGGTCGTCGCGGATAAAGTGTTCCAGCTGGGCCATATCCACGGTGCCGTCGGTCTTGGCCACCGCCAGGCTGTCGCAGAAGCTGCGGATCGCCGCTGCTGTCACCCCGCGGCGGCGCAGACCGGAGATGGTGGGCATGCGGGGGTCGTCCCAGCCATCGACATGGCCTTCATCCACCAGCTGCTTGAGCTTGCGCTTGCTGGTGACGGTGAAATTGAGGTTGAGGCGACCAAACTCGTACTGCCTGGGCTTGCTGGGCACCGGCAGGTTGTCGAGAAACCACTCGTAGAGGGGCCGGTGATCCTCAAACTCCAGGGTGCAGATGGAGTGGGTGATACCCTCGATGGCATCTTCCTGGCCGTGGGCAAAGTCGTAGGAGGGGTAGATATTCCAGCTGTCGCCGGTGCGGTGGTGGGGACGGCGCTTGATGCGGTAGAGCACCGGGTCCCGCAGGTTGATATTGGCGGAGCCCATATCGATTCTGGCGCGCAGGGTCATGGCGCCCTCTGCCACCTGGCCGGCGCGCATTTTTTCCAGCAGCGCCAGGCTTTCCTCCACCGGCCGGTCGCGGTAGGGACTGTTTTTGCCCGCATCCTTCAAGGTTCCGCGATACTCCCGGGTCTGCTCGGCGCTGAGCTCGCAGACATAGGCCAAACCCTCCCGGATCAGGTGTTGCGCCCAGGCGTAGAGCTGTGGGAAGTAGTCGGAGGCGTAGCGCACCTGGCCGCTCCACTGGAAGCCCAGCCAGCGCACATCGCTCTCGATGGCGCGGACGTACTCGTCCTCTTCCTTCTCCGGGTTGGTGTCGTCAAAGCGCAGATTACACTCGCCACCAAACCTGTCGGCCAGGCCAAAGTTGAGGCAGATGGATTTGGCGTGCCCGATATGCAGGTAGCCGTTGGGCTCCGGGGGAAAGCGGGTGATCACCTTGGTCACCACGCCCTCATCCAGATCCTTGCGGATGATTTGCTCGATAAAATTGTGGCTGGGGTTGGCGTCCATCAAAATCCTGTGTGGCGTGCATGGGGGTGACTGGAAGCGGGCATTATAGCCGCCGCCGCCGGGGCGAGAAACCGCAGGCCGAGGTTTTATGGTGCCGGCTGAGGGCTCCCCCACCCCCATTCGGCAACCGACCCGGGCCCGATGGCCCAGCCCCGCCCCCCCTCAGCCGGGGACAAGTCTGCCGGCTGGCGGCAGGGCAAACATCCGCCGGGGCAAGTTTTCATTCAAATTCCCGGCAAAAATCCCTATCATAGCCGGGCATTAACACAGGAATCGGACATGATTACACTACACACCAACTATGGCGATATCGCCGTCGAACTGAACTTTGACAAGGCGCCCAAAACCGCCGCCAACTTCCTGCAATACTGCCGGGACGACTTTTATGCCGGGACCATCTTCCACCGGGTAATCGACGGCTTTATGATCCAGGGCGGCGGCATGGACAGCGAGATGAAAGAAAAAAAGGGCCGCGCCCCCATCGACAACGAAGCCGACAACGGCCTCAGCAATGACATCGGCACCCTGGCCATGGCCAGAACCAACGACCCCCACTCCGCCTCCTCCCAGTTTTTTATCAATGTGGGAGACAACCATTTCCTCAATCACAAGGGCAAAAACCCCCAGGGCTGGGGCTACGCGGTGTTTGGCAAGGTGGTGGACGGCATGGCTACGGTCGACAAGATCAAGGCCGTACCCACCGGCAGCAAGGGCCATCACCAGGATGTACCCCGCGACCCTGTGGTTATCGAGAGCGTCTCCATCTCCGCGGCCTATGCCGACAAATAGGCCCAGCCTGGCAGCTCGCCATGACTGACCTGCTGATCTCCGATCTGCACCTGTCACCCCAGCGCCCGGCGACAACCCGGGCGTTTTTCGATTTTCTCCAGCACCGGGCACAGGCCGCCGACAGCCTCTATATCCTCGGCGACCTGGTGGAAGCCTGGCTGGGGGACGACGACCCCGACCCCCTCAGCCGCGAACTGGTCAGGCAACTGCGCGCCCTCAGCGACAGCGGTACCAGACTGTATTTTCTCCACGGCAACCGTGACTTTCTGATCGGCACAGGATTCGCCCGGGAGACCGGGGCCGTCCTGCTGGGGGACTACCAGGTGATGGAGGGCCCTGCGGGGCGAATCCTGCTCTGCCACGGCGACACCCTGTGCAGCGACGACCTGGAGTACCAGAAATTCCGCCGCCGGGTGCGCAACCCGGCCATCCGCTGGCTACTGGCCCACCTGCCCCTCAGGCACCGCCAGCGACTTGCC
>CAZWUP010000174.1:0-6386 GCA_964637045.1 uncultured Porticoccaceae bacterium
TGAACTCCAGGTTGTTCAGCCTGCTCTACCGTTACCTGGGCGACATCGAGGTCGCGGCCGTCGATGGCGATCCGCCGGGTGTGCCCCTGGCGTTTGGGTACCACCTCGTGAAGGCAGCCGTTGATCCGGTACTGTGGACGCATCTCAGTTTCTCCAGTGGCCCATGGTGGTATAGAGGTCGGGGGTGGCGGCGCCGAGCAGCTTCATGGTGGGGTCGCTGCACAGGGCCAGGGCCAAAACCGCGTCCAGCTGCGCCTGGGTGGGTACCGGCACGGTCAGGGCTGCGCTGTGGCTGCCCACAAACGAGGTGTCCGCCGCACCGGCACAAATCACCGGATGGTCAAGCAGGGCACCCAGGTAGTCGAGATTGGTTTTCACCCCGAGGATGACCAGCCCGGCCAGGGCCTGGCGGGAGCGGGCCAGGGCCTGCTCCCGATCCACACCGTGGACGATCAGCTTGGCCAGCATGGGGTCGAAGGCGGTGGTCACCCGCTGCCCCTGGTACAGGCCGCTGTCGAAGCGCACCCCGTCGCCGCCGGGGGCACTGACGTACAGCACCCGGCCGGTCTCCGGCAGGAAACCGGCAAAGGCATCCTCGGCACAGATCCGGCATTCGATGGCGTGGCCCGTCATGGCGATGTCACTTTGCGCGAGGGCCAGGGGCTCGCCGGCGGCAATGCGGATCTGGGCCGCCACCAGGTCGATGCCGGTAACCATTTCAGTGACCGGATGCTCGACCTGGATCCGCGTATTCATCTCCAGGAAAAAGAACTCACCGCTGTCGGTGTAGAGAAACTCCACGGTACCGGCACTGGCGTAGTGTGCGGCCCGGGCGATGTCCACCGCGGCGGCACAGATCTCCTCTCGCTTGGCGGGGCTGAGACCGGGGGCCGGCGATTCTTCGACGATTTTCTGGAAGCGGCGCTGCACCGAGCAGTCCCGCTCCCCCAGGTGGACGACATTCCGGCCATCCCCCAGCACCTGCACCTCGATATGGCGGGCGCTGGCGAAATAGCGCTCCACATAAACCCGGTTGTCGCCAAAGTATTTCTGGGCCTCAGAGGCAGCCACCCTCAGGGTCCCGGCCAGCTCGCCGACACCCCGGACGATGCTCATACCCTTGCCGCCGCCGCCGGCGGAGGCTTTCACCACCAGGGGAAACCCCAGCTCCGCGGCGCGCTCGACAAACTGCGGCGTATCGGCGGCCAGGGTGATGGACGGCGGCACCGGCACCCCGAGGCTGGTGACAAAGTCCCGCGAGGTGATTTTGTCCCCCATCAGGTCGATGACGTCGGGAGAGGGGCCGATAAAGGTGATGCCCGCCGCGGCCAGAGCCCGGGCAAAGCCGGCATTTTCCGAGAGAAAGCCATAGCCCGGATGCACGGCATCCACACCGAGCTCGGCGCACACAGCCAGGATTTGGGCTGTGTCAAGATAGGCCGCAGTTGGGCTGTCACCGACAATCTCCACCGCCTCGTCGGCCAGGGCCACCACTGGAGAATGGCGGTCGTCGTGGTGATAGATGGCCACTGCGAGTACCTGCAGATCCCGCAGGGCCCGCAACACCCGCAGCGCGATCTCTCCGCGATTGGCAATCAATACTTTTCGAAACATCGTTATTTCACCCGTTATCGCGACTGCGAACCCACTGCAGGAGCTCATTCGTTATCCTACAGAGATCCTAACAACTTATTGAGCCGTGCTCAATAGATGGATTCAAAAATTTGTTGTTTTGATAAAAATGCTGATTTTTGCCGAGCTATTTGGATGGATTAAAAAAGTGACACTCAACAATCAACAGAAAGGGGCACCGGGAGATGGCCCTCCCGGCAGGGGGAAACGAAGTCATCGACAGCTGTGGCAGGCAAGCGCCGCCCCGGCTTGACCTCAGAGGGGCGGATTGCCGGGGAGCCTCTCCAGACCGTCTTCGACGGCCGCCCAGGGCAGCATGGAGGCGCACCAGATATGACCGCTGGGCCTGACCCCCTCGGGATGGTCAAGAGTGCCAACCTTGACGAACAGCAGCTCGGGCAGCTCCGCCAGCGCACTGAACAGGGGCGTGCCGCAGCGGGGGCAGAAACGCCGGGTGACGGTCATGCCGGAACTGCCCTCCACAGCAAAGGCGCTGGTTTCGCCCGACACTTCGCAGGCCGCGGCGGGGAAGTAGGCGACCACGGCGAAGGGACCGCCGGATGCGTACTGGCAGTCCCGGCAGTGGCAGATTCTCACATCCAGGGGATCGCCTTGGCAGTGGTAGCTGACAGCGCCGCAGCGGCACCTTCCGGCATGGTCGCCCATGGTATTCACCTCACTCCATCAATTTGTTGAGCTTACCGATCAGCTGCCTCACATCTGCGTCCACATTCACCGCCCGCACCCCTACCCCGTCGGTGATCAACAAGGTCAACTGGGTGGCGATATCGCTAATGGAGGCCGGCGGATGACCGGCGACGATGTCCCACAGGTAGTGCTCAATGGTGCCAAAGACCACATTGCGAATCAGCACCGGCGTCACCGTGGAATTGATTTCCCCCTGCCTCTGACCCTCGGCGATGACCTTGGTGAGAATGCCGGTATAACGGCGGTTAAAGTCGTGCACCTGGTCCGCCAGCTCCCGGTCGATACCCCGCGACTCGCTGAGAATCACCGCGCACAGGGCACTGTTGTCATGGAGCGCAGTCAGGTGACTGTGGATGATGTAGTGGAGCCGGTTGGCGACACCAGTGATGCCCTCCAGACCCTTGACGAGGCCGGCGATAAGCTCGGCATAAAAGCCCTCGGTAACCTTCATCACCAGCACCCGCTTGCTGGGAAAATAGTGGAGCACGGTGCCCTCGACGACGCCCACCTCGCGAGCTATCTCGGCCACGGTGGCCTTTTCATAGCCCTTGGCCTCGAACACCCTGCGGGCCGCAGCGAGGATGGCCGAGGAGCGATCCTCCCGGGACAGCCGGGTCACCTTGCGTTTTGATTCCATCACCTTACACCCTCTCGATCCAGTGGCGACCAGTGCCGCCATCAGTCGTCCATGTTAGCAAACTCCGGCTGCCGCTTTTCCGCAAAGGCGCGCAGCCCCTCGCGAAAGGCGGCGGAGGCAAAGCGGCGGATTTGCAGGGCGCGCTCCACATCGAGCTGCTCCGCCAGGGTGTTGCCAGACCCGCAGGCCAGGGCGTGGCGCGCACAGCCGATGGCCCCCCGCGGCAGCCGGGCCAGGTCGCGGGCCAGCTCTCCCACCCGGGCGGCGAACTCCTCGTCCGCCACCACCTCCCAAACCAACCCCTGGCTACGGACTTGATCGGCACCCAGGCGGGCGCCGGTCAGGGTCAGGCCCAGGGCGCGGCTGTAGCCCAGCCCCCGCACCAGCAGCCAGGTTGCCCCCATATCCGGCAACACCGCCAGACGGGGCACAAAGGGCAGAGAGAAATAGGCGCCTTGCGCCATCACCACGAGGTCGGCATTGAGGGCGAGGCCCACGCCGGCGCCGATGGCCGGGCCGTTGACGGCGGCGATGGTGGGCGTTTCCATGGTATGGAGGAAGTTGGCCAGGGGGTTGTAGAGCTCGGCCATCACCCGGCCGATGTAGGCATCCAGGGGTTCGGTTACCGCCATGAAATCCCGCAGATTGCCGCCGGCGCAAAAAAACCGCCCGCTGCCGGTGAGCACCACAGAGCGCACCGCCGTATCCGCCTCGGCCTGACGCAGGGCGGCAAACAGCTCCGCGGCCAGGCTCTCCCCCAGGCTGTTGAGGCTGGGGGCATCGTCCAGGGACAGGGTTCTCACCCCATCCGCATCACTGACCCTGATCAATCCAGTCACTGTCACCTCACCGTGTCGCCGTCAAAAAATCCCCGGCGGCATCGCCGAGCTGAAAGCCGCCATCGACATCGAGAATGGCGCCACTGATATAGGCACCCAGGGGACCGGCCAGATACACAGCGGCACTGGCGATGTCCGCCACCCCGCCAAAGCGCCGCAGGGCAAGCCCTTCCCGCATCCTGGCCGCCTCCCGGGGCTGGCTGTCCTGCAACCGGCGCAGGCCCTCGGTGTCTCCAATCAGGCCCGGGGCGATGCCGTTGACGCGGATGCCCGCCGGGCCCCACTCCAGGGCCAGGGTCCTGACCAGGGCATTCACCCCCGCCTTGGCGGCGCAGACATGGGCCTGCATGGCCATGGGGCGCACCGCCTGAGGGGCGGTGATGGCGATGAAACTGGCCCCGGGCTTGCGGCAGTGATCGAAGCCGGCGCGAAAGACATGAAAGGTACCCACCAGGTCGATATCCACCACGGTGCGAAAACCCCTGGAGCTGATGCCCACCGCCGGGGCAAAAAAGTTGCCAGCTGCCCCGGCGACGACGATGGACAGCTCGCCGAGCTCCGCCCTGGCCTGAGCCATAGCCGCGGCCACCGCATCGCCGTCGCGGACATCGGCACTCAGGGCCAGCACCTGGCCCCCGCTGGCGGCGCGAATGTGCCGTGCCGCCCGCTGCGCCTTGTCCAGGTCGCGGCCGATGATGCACACCCCGGCGCCGAGCCGACTCAAAGCCTCGGCAATGGCAAGATTGATGCCGCTGCTGCCGCCGGAGATAAAGGCGGCGTGACCGGCGAGACAGTTATCCTGAAACATCGCAACAATTCCGTGGGTGAGGGTGCCGCCGCCGACACCGCTGGGGGTGGCGGCGGCACAGGGCTCAGAACTTCGCCGTCAGCTCTAGGCCGTAGGTGCGCGGCGGGGTCGGCTGGTTGAAGGAGGAAAAGGGCGGAATCGGATTGGAGCTGGACACCCGCACCTCGTCGGTGATGTTGCGCACAAAGAGGGCGAGCTGCCACTTGTCGTCCAGGGGGGAATAGCCCACGCTGGCGTTGAACAGGTGCTCGGATTTCCGGGTGCCGAAACTGTAGTTCTGAACATTGGTCTCATAGTCGGAGTGGTAGGACCAGTCTCCCGACCAGAACAGAGTGCCAGCATCGAAATCCCGCTCGTAACCGAGACCGGCACTCAGGGTCCATTTTGGCGCCCGGCGCAGATCGAGATGGGTGTTGTCCACCGAGAACCCGCGGCTGAAGACATCGGCGTAAAAGTCGTTGTACTCCGCGTCCAGGTAGCCGACACCGGCCTGCAGGCTCCAGAAATCCCCGAGCACCGCGGTGGCTTCAACCTCGAAACCGCCAATGGTGGCGCCGGCAGCGTTTTCCACCAGGGTCACACTGGCGCCGCCGATGTCCTGGAGAATCTCCACCTGCAGGTCGTCGTACTCGTTCCAGAACAGTGCGGTGTTGACCCGCAGCCTGCGCTCGAAGAATTCAGCCTTGACACCCACCTCGTAGGTAAGCACCTCCTCGGGCTCGTAGGGACCAACCTGAAGGAAGGTGGTCGCGCGGCCGTTGAACCCGCCGGCCTTGAACCCGGAAGCGACACTGGTGTACAGAAACACCTCATCCGACAGACGGTAATCGAGACCCGCCCGCCAGGTGACATCATTCCAGCTGGCCGAAAAATCCCGGGTCTGACGGGGCGCCGGTGCACCCCCGTTCACCGAACCTAGGGACAACCCCAGCAGGCCAAAGGTGTTGTCGGCAAAGCCTGTCTCGGTGTAGGTGTAGTCCTTTTCGTCCTTGTTGTAGCGCAGCCCCAGGGTGGCGCGAAGCCTGTCGGTGAGGCTGTAGTCGCCCTGCATGAAAAGCCCGTAGGTGTCCACTGTCTGACTCTGCGGGGTATCCAGGGTGGTACCGAAATCCCCGGGGGCGCCGAGATTGATGCCCAGCAGGTAGCTGTCGAGGAAGAAGCCCAGATTCTGGTCGTGCTCCTGGCGCATGTAGTTCACCCCGGCCACCAAGTCCAGCCTGTCGCTGGGGGCAATATTGATGCGCAATTCCTGGTAAAACTGGTTGAAGTCCGCAGTGCGGGGCAGGGAAAACAGCGGCAGGGCCTCGCCGTCCACATTGGTATTTGTGTCCTCCTCCTGGTCGCGGTAGCCGGTGATGGAGGTCAGGCTGTAGTCCCCCAGATCCCAATCCACCTGCATGGACAATCCCCAGGCGTCGATATCGAAGGGGCCGTAGATATCCGCCCGCACCTTGTTGAGGTCACCGTCGCTGTCGGCGGGAAACCCAAGGGCAGCCATGGCATTGAACAGGGGAAAGGGCTCGCCCTGGATTACCGAGGCGTTGTTCATGGGAGAGGCCTCGGAACGGTCCCGGAGGTAGTCGCCGATAAAGGTCAGGGACAGGTCGTCGCTGGCCTCCACCACCAGAGTGCCGCGGGCCAGCAGGGTTTCTTCAGTGCCCTTGTCCAGGTCGCGCACCCGCAGGCGCACGTGGCCGTCGCCGGTTGGGGTGATGCGTTCGACGCGCTGGCGGTTGCGCACCCGGGCTTCGGTGACCTTGCC
>CAZWUP010000175.1:0-6337 GCA_964637045.1 uncultured Porticoccaceae bacterium
ACGATGGCGTCGAGGCTGGCATCGTTGAAGCCCTTGTCGGCAAACTCCGTGTAGGCGCACTCCAGCAGGATCTTGTCGATATTCTTGGGGGGCCGGCCGGGACCTGCTTTCTTTGCCACATCTTTCTCCTTGCAACAGAAACCCCGATTCTATGTCATCCCCTGCCCCAGAAGAACCGCGCCCCAGTGCCGGGCGCGGAAAAGCCGGCGCCCCGGGGTCAGAAGTTGTAGGTGAGGTCAATGCCATAGGTTCTCGGCATCCCAACCCCCATGGCGTAGAGCTTGGCGGGCACATTGAGAACCAGGGGCGAAAGGGTGTACTCCTCGTCGCTGAGGTTCTTCCCCCACAGCGCCAGATTGATCGGGTAGTCGGCCAAATCGAGGGAGACCCTGGCGCCCACCAGGTCAACGCTGTCCACCTTGGACTCAGGGGCCCCCTCGATCACTGCGCGACTTGCGGAAGAGCTGGGGTACATCTCGCCGCGATAGGAGTAATTGACATCCACCATGGCGTCACCGATTGCCGTGGGGATATTGTAGTTGACCCTGAGGGTGAACTCTTCATCGGGCACCGCTGCGCTGAAATCATTGGTATTGTCATAGGCCCAGTCGATCTTGCTGAGGGTGGTCACAAACATCAGGTTGTCAGAGGCGATCCAGCGCACCTCCGCCTCGATACCGTCGTAGGTGGCCTCACTGGCGTTGCGGATAAAGGTGATCAGGCCGCGGTCGGTGTTGAGCAACTCCGACTTTTGCACATCGTTGTACCAGATGTGGTAATAGGCGGCGTTGACCTGCAGGGTGTTGTCGAGGAACTGTCCCTTGACCCCCAGTTCCAGGTCGGTGGCCTCCTCCGGGCCGAAGGGTACCGTGGTGTCGAAGCTGCTGGTACCGCCGGCATCATTGGCCACCTCGAGGACACCCAGGCCACGCATATTCTGACCGCCGGCACGCTGAGAATTGGAGGACTTGATGTAGGTGAGCACGTCCTCGGCCACGGCCCAATCGAAGCCGGCGGTCCAGGATACATACTCGTAGTTGTCGCCGGTGCTCCAGGTGCAGGTATCCAGGTTGGCGTTGGGGGCCGAGGGGGAGAACCGGCACTCGATACCTGCCGGACTCCACAGGGTCGAGTACACAGACACCGGCTTGCTGTCCTTGGTGTAGCGCACGCCGCCGTTGAAATTGACGGTGTCGGTGAGATGGAGGGTACCGGACACAAAGGCGGAGCGGCTGATATTGCGGTCAATGGTGGCATTGGTGGTGAACGCGAAAATCCCCAGGGGCACCGAGGCCCCGCCATTGGACGTGGCACCGTCGAGCCCCTGTTCCTCGAAGTAGTAGAGGCCGGTCATCCACTCCAGCTTGCCGTCCATGGCGTCGCCGGTGAGCTGCCATTCGAGGGACTCCTGCTCCGACTCCTGGCGGAAGGGTAGAATGAAGTAGTTCAATGTCAGCGGGGTGCCGTCCACATCGGATACGAACCTGGATTTCATATCCCGCCAGCCATAGACGAACTTGGTCGCCAGGTTGTCGGTGATGTCGTACTCGGCAGTGAAGGACAGGGTTTCCACCTCGTTCCAGGCTTCCTGCAGGGCATTGGAAACGCCACCGTCGTAGAAGTCCGCAGGGGCCGTGTGGAGGGGACCGCTGACATAGTTCAGCAACAGGGCGTTGGCGTAGAAATCATTCTGCTCGTAGTTGAGGGTAAAGGTGAGGTCCTCGCTGGCATTGAGGGTGGCGCCGATGCGATACATCTCCAGATCCTTCTGCCCGGCGTCCTTGCGGGTGGTCTGAAAATCCACCAGGGTGCCGGCGTACACGGGCAAGCCGGCAACGGCTGGACGTCGCACCTCCTGGGAGCCGTAGCCGTCGTCGATTTGATCGGAAAGTGCCACCAGGCGCACCGCCAGCACATCCTCGACAAGGGGGATATTGACTGCCCCACCCACCTTATTGGCCCCCAGGTTGCCAATTCCTGCCGTGACATAGCCGCCAAGTTCACCACTGGGGTCGGCCTTGGTGGTAATCAGCTTGATGGCGCCGCCGGTGGTGTTACGACCGTAAAGGGTGCCCTGGGGACCCTTCAGCACTTCCACCCGCTCCACGTCGAACATGCTGGCCACGGTGCCCGTGGTGCGGGCCAGGTAGACATCGTCGATATACCAGCCCACAGAGGGGTCCACGGTGCCGATGGAATCGGTCTGTACCTGGCCCCGGATGGTGGTTTTCGCCGAGGACAGGTTATTGGCCGAGTTGGTTTCGATAAACAGGCTCGGCGTGAAGGCGGCGAGCTCCTTGGTGTCGGACATATTGTAGGCGGCAAGGTCACTGGCGCTAAAGCTGGACACTGCCACCGGGACGTCCTGCAGGCTCTCCTCCCGCTTGCGCGCCGTCACCACCACTTCTTCAAGGGCAAAGCCCTGGGCGTGAGCGGCAAGGTGCGGGATTCCCATAACTGAGGCAATAGCGGCGCCCAACACTGAGCGCCTGACAATGAGATGGTTCATTTGCGTCTCTCTTATAATGCGTGGCAAGCCCACGGCGGGCTCGGGGTTAACGGCAGAGTTATAGTTGTACAGCTTGCGGCTGCCGGGGGATTATTATATTCTTTTACCGTTATGTAAATAATTATAGGCGACGAATGACGAGCGGTCGCGCAGCCGCCGGGGAGTCAACCGACCATGACCACCGATCACCACAGATTTTCCGCCACCGCCCGCCCCCTGGGACTCATCCTGCAGGTCCTGGCTCTGATGGTGTCGGCGGCAGCCGCCGCAGCGCCGTTCGCCGGCACCATCGGCAAGACCCTGGGTGAGTCGACGCCGGCCTGGCCGGAGTCACCACATCCGCCGCAAGACGCCCCCAATGTACTGATCTGGTTGATGGACGATGTCGGCTATGGCCAGGTCAACAGCTTCGGCGGCCTGGTGGAAACCGACACCCTTGACGGGCTGGCTCAATCTGGCCTGCGCTTCAGCAACTTCCACGCCACACCCCTGTGTTCACCCACCAGGGCGGCGCTGCTTTCCGGTCGCAACCCCCACGCGGTAGGCATAGGCGCCCATGCCAACACCGCCGCGGGCTTCCCCGGTTACACCGCAAGGATCCCGAAATCTGCCGCCGGCATCGGTCGCATTCTCAAAGATCAGGGCTATGCCACCTACGCCCTCGGCAAATGGGACCAGCTGCCCTCCGAGCATGTCTCTGCCTTGGGTCCTTTCGACTATTGGCCGAGTGGCCAGGGGTTTGAGCATTTCTACGGCTTCCTCCACTACGACGCCAACCACTTCCGTCCCCACCTGTGGCGGGACCACACCCCGGTAACCGACAAGGGGGTCGGAGACCCGGACTACCACCTCACTGCAGACCTGGCCGACCAGGCGGCGGGCTGGATCCGTCAACAGGCCTCCCTGCGCCCCGAGCAGCCGTTTTTGATGTACTGGTCCACCGGTGCGGTGCACGCCCCCCACCACGCCCCCACCGCCTACCTGGAAAAATATCGCGGCAAATTCGACATGGGTTGGAACGCCGCGCGGGAGCTGATCCTGGCCCGCCAGAAAAAGCTGGGGCTGGTACCGGCGGACACCAGGCTGCCTCCCTGGCCGGAGGGGGTGCCCACCTGGGACAGCCTGACAGCGGAGCAACGGCGCCTCGCGGCCCGCGCCATGGAGGCCTTCGCGGCCATGCTCGACCACGCCGACCACCAGTTTGGCCGTATTCTCAAGGCCCTGGAGGAAGCTGGTGAGCTGGACAACACTATTATCCTGGTCACCTCCGACAATGGCGCCAGCGCCGAAGGTGGCCTTGCCGGGTCGGTCAACGAAATCCTGATGGGCCGCGGCACCTGGGAAGATAACCTGCCGTTCCTGGACGCCTGGGGCGGCCCGGACACCTATCCCCACTACCCGGTGGGCTGGGCGGCGGCCGGCAACACCCCCTTCAAGTACTACAAGCAGAGCGCCTTCGAAGGGGGCCACCGGGTGCCCATGGTGATCAACTGGCCCCGGGGCCTGGCCGCCAAGGGGGAGCTGCGCCCCCAGTTTCACCACGTCAACGACATTCTGCCCACGGTGCTCGACCTGGTCGGCATCACCGCCCCCAGCGCAGTGGCCGGGGTGACCCAGCAACCCATGGACGGCATCAGCTTCCGCTACGCCCTGGCCGACCCGCAGGCGCCGGACCGCAAAAAGGTGCAGTATTTTGAACTATGGGGCAACCACGGCCTGTGGGCCGACGGCTGGAAGGCCAACCTGCAGCTGCGCCCCGAGCCCTGGAACATCTTCAGCAAGCCCCGTCTCGAGGACGCCCGCTGGGAGCTCTACCATGTCGCAGAGGACATCAACGAGCGCGTAAACCTGGCCGCCTCCTACCCCGAAAAGCTGGCAGAAATGCAGGCCCTCTTCCACCGGGAAGCGGAGCGCAACAATGTCTACCCCCTGCTCGACGATCTGGGCCTGGTGTTCGCCGCCGCGCGGGAGCGCCAATTGTCCGACCTGGAGGCCAGGGGCGGGCGCTACACCTACCTACCGGGCACCGCCAGGGTACCCATGTCGGTGGCACCTCCCCTCGGGGATTTTCCCTTTACCGCGAAAGTCACCCTCAGAGACGGTGCCGCCACCGACGGCGTACTTTTTGCCCAGGGTGGAAGTGACGGCGGTGTGGCTCTATACCTCAGCGGGGGCCGCCCGATCCTGGTGGTCAACCACCTCGGCCTGAGCCTGGACAGGATCGAGGCCGCGGGCGCCCTTCCCGCCGGATCTGTGACTCTGGAGGTCCATCTCAGCCCCCTTGGGAGCGGCGGCGCCGAGGTGCGGCTGAGGGCAAACGGCGTCCTCCTCGCTGAGGGCAAGGTAAGCCGTTTCCCTGTGCGGATGGGACCCCAGGAAACCTTCGACCTGGGCGCCGACTACGGCAGCCAGGTGGACCCCGACCGCAGCGTGGATCAGGTCATTGCCGAAGGCCTAATCCAACACTTTGAGGTGGACATTCACCGCCCCGGGGCCGATTCTTAGGCAGGGACCGCCTGGGGATCCACGAGTCACCTCAACCAATAACCAAACAGCGCCCACTCAGGAACCGCACCATGACCATCCACAAGAGTCTGCTCGCCACAGTGATCGCCGGCGTCGCCCTGGCGGCTTCGGCCAGCGCCCGGGACACCGGGGGCCAAACCTACTCCCCCTACCCCCCACGGGACTTTCCCGAACAGCTCTATTGGGGGGACACCCATGTCCACACCAACCTGTCGACGGACTCCTATACGTTTAAAAACGAGGCCATCACCCCGGAACTCGCCTACCGCTTCGCCAAGGGGGAGACCATCGCCTCCGCCACCGGCCAACCCGTTCGTCTCAGCCGTCCCCTGGATTTTTTGGTGATCACCGACCACGCGGAGTTTCTGGGGGTGTTCCCCCTCCTCGACCACGGCGACCAGGCGGCGCTGGAAACCGAGATCGGCAAGCGCTGGAAGGCCATCTTCGCCGAACACAAACCCGGCAAGGCCTTTGCCGAGGTGATGCAGGTAAAGCGAGACGAGTTGCCCCTGAGCCAGGACGACAAGCTGCTGCGTAATGTCTGGCACGAAGTCACCGCCGCCGCCGACCGCCACAACGACCCCGGCACTTTTACCGCCTTTATCGGCTACGAGTGGACATCCATGCCCACCGGCAACAACCTCCACCGCAACATGATTTTCCGCGACGACGCCAGCAAGGCCAACCAGGTGCTGCCCTTCAGCGCCATGGATTCCCACAACCCGGAGGACCTGTGGCAGTTCCTGGCGGGATACGAAGCCCAGACCGGCGGCCGCATCCTCGCCATACCCCACAACGCCAACGCCAGCAATGGCGCTATGTTCTCCGACAAGACCTACCAGGGCGCGCCCCTGACCAAGGCCCACGCAGAGACCCGCATGCGCTGGGAGCCCCTGGTGGAGGTCACCCAGATCAAGGGGGACGGCGAGTCCCACCCCTATCTGTCCCCCGACGACGAGTTCGCCGATTTCGAGAATTGGGACGACTCCAACTTCGGCCCCGAACAACCCCCCAAGGAGCCCTGGATGCTCAAGCACGAATACGCGCGGGGAGCACTCAAGGTGGGCCTGGAACAGGAGGCGATTCTCGGCGCCAACCCCTACAAATTCGGCATGATCGGCAGCAGCGATTCCCACACCTCCCTGGCGGCGGTGGAGGAGGACAACTTCTTCGGCAAGTACCCCATCGACGAACCCTCGGACAAGCGGGTGACAGGTCATCTGGAATCCATGCAGACTTCGGATTATGTGGCCTCGGGCTACGCCGCGGTGTGGGCCACGGAGAACACCCGGGAGGCCCTGT
>CAZWUP010000176.1:0-6319 GCA_964637045.1 uncultured Porticoccaceae bacterium
TCTGGCCGGGGGGTCAGGCTCTCCGCCCAGGCGTGGACCTGCGCCGGGTCCACCAACTCGTCGCGGCCCCCCATCACCACACACACCGGGCAGGGGTAGCCGCCCACCGGGCGAAAGTTGTAGCGGCCCACGGGGGGCGCCACCAACAGGGCGTGAGCCACGGAAATCTGGCCACAGGCGTTGCTGACCACCCCGCAGCCAAAGGAAAACCCCGCCAGCAGCAGCTGGCTGGCGGCAAACCGCTCCCGACTCCAGGCGGCGACGGCCCGCAGGTCGTCCACCTCCCCGACGCCGTTGTCGTGCACCCCGGCGCTGGCGCCAACCCCGCGAAAGTTGAAGCGGGTAACGTCAACACCCAGCTCCCCATAGGCTCTGGCCAGGGTGGTGACCACCTTGTTGTCCATGGTGCCGCCGTGGAGGGGGTGGGGATGGCAGACCACCGCGCACCACCCCCGCCCGGCAAAACGCCCATCCGCACTGCCCTCGCGGCAGGCGACCTCCAGCGCCCCTGCGGGGCCGGGTATCGACAGCTTGTCTTCTCGCACAGCGGGCAATGGGTTCTCCTCGAGGTCGCGGCCGGGGCTGGACATTCTAATGAGTCTGGGGAAAATTGACCAACAGACCCCACCACGGCAGCCAGATCACGTATACTGAGGCTCTGTAATTGGCCATGAAATTGCCCCCTGGCCATGGCAAGAGAGAAAGGAAATCATCGTGGATGTGACGAGTATGACCATCGCCGCCGTCTGTCTCCTGGTCGGCTTGACAGCGGGCTCCCTGCTGACCCGCGCCCTGTCTCCCCAGGAACGGAAGCGCCGTGAACTGGAGGAGAAACTCCGGGAAAAGGACGATGAACTCAAAATATACCAGCGGGACGTCGCCGACCACCTGATCAAGACCTCCGGGCTGATTCGCGAACTGAACCGCAACCAGCGGGAAATCAGCGAGCAACTGGCCACCAGCGCCATGCTGCTGGCCTCGCCAGAGGTCAGCCGGGAGGTCCAGGACGCCGCGTTTTCTGGCCTCAGCGCCGACAGCAAGTTGCGCATCCTGTCCTCCGTGCCCCCGGAGCCCCCCAAGGATTACGCCCCCAGTGTTCCCGGCGGCGTCCTCAGCGAGAACTACGGCTTTGACGAACTGCCGGACCGGGGCACCTACACCAAGGGGATTGCCGATATTAGAACCGCTGCGAGGGACGCGGCCAGCGAGAGTGAAGATGACGATCCCACCTACAAGGTCAGCTGATCCCTCCCCTCTGACCGCAAACCGCTGAGCGCGCTGAGCCATATCATGGTGCCGATGAGCGGAATCCTGCGCTACCTCAGCTGGCCTGTGCTCACCGGCCTGCTCACCGCCGCCCTGATTCTGGCCCTTACCCCCAGGCTCCTGGACCCGCCCACACCGGAAGAGCGGGCGGAAATCGAGCAGCTGGCCCCCAGCTCCAGCTGGGAGGGCCCGATTTCCTACTCCGACGCCGTCGCCCGCGCCGCCCCCGCGGTGGTGAATATCTACACCAGCAAAACCGTGAGCAGGGAGCGCCAGCACCCACTGCTCAACGACCCCTTCTTCCGCCGCTTTTTCAACAGCGGCAGCATGCCCCAGCAGAGGCGCATGGAGTCGTCCCTGGGTTCCGGGGTGATCGTCAGCCGCAACGGTTTTATCCTCACCAACAACCATGTGGTGAGCGGCGCCGACCAGATCGTGATCCTTCTCCACGACGGCCGCGAAGCCCAGGCCCAGGTGGTGGGCACGGATGCCGACACCGATCTGGCAGTACTCAAGACGGATCTCGACAACCTGACCCCCATCGGCATCGGCAACCCCCAGCGGGCCAAGGTGGGGGATGTGGCCCTGGCCATAGGCAACCCCTTCGGTGTCGGCCAGTCGGTGTCCCAGGGCATTATCAGCGCCACCGGCCGGGGCCTGGGGCTGAATACCTTTGAGAATTTCCTGCAGACCGATGCCGCCATCAATCCGGGAAATTCCGGTGGCGCCCTGATCGACACCTACGGCAACCTGCTGGGGATCAACTCCGCCATCCTCAATGAGAGCAGCTCGGTGGGCATAGGTTTCGCGATACCCGCGGATACCGCGATCCGGGTCATGGAAGACATCGTCAAACACGGCAAGGTGATTCGCGGCTGGCTGGGGGTACAGGCCCAGCAGCTGTCGCCGGAAGTGGCCAGCCGGCTGGGGCTGAACCCGCCCCGGGGGCTGATCATCACCGACATCCACATCAATGGCCCCGCCCACCTGGCGGGGCTGATGCCCGGCGACATCATCACCCATATCAACCAGAAGCTGGTGGGGGACGGTCGCCAGGGCACCAACATCATCGCTGAGCTGATGCCTGGAGACCCCATTCACGTGGACGTGGTGCGGGATGGCGAAAAAATCTCGGTAACCACGGTGGCGGGCATTCGCCCCAGCAGCAACTGAAGGGCCGCGGCGGCCTCACACCGCGGCTGGGCTCAAGGAGCCTCTGTCCCTAAGCCAGAATCTGATCCAGCGCCGCCACCAGGCGCTGCTGGTCCTGCTCGGAACCTATGGTGATGCGCAGGTAGTCGGCGATCCGCGGGCTGTTGAAGTGACGCACAATAATATCCCGGTCCCGCAGGGCGGCCGCCAGTTCCGCGCCCCGCCAGTCCGGCTGGCGGGCGAGGACAAAGTTCGCCGCCGAGGGCAGCACCGCAAAGCCCCGCTGCACGAGCTCCGCGCACAGCGATTCCCGGTTGGCGATGATCGCCTTGCGGGTGCGCTGGAAATACTCCTCGTCGGCAAAGGCCGCCACCGCCCCGGCAATGGCCAGCTGGTCCAGGGGGTAGGAATTGAAACTGTTCTTGACCCGCTCCAGGGCTTCGATCAACCCCTTGTCAGCGATGGCAAACCCCACCCGCAGGCCCGCCAGGGAACGGGACTTGGACAGCGTCTGCACCACCAGCAGATTGGGGTAGCTGTCCACCAGGGCCACGGCGGACTCGGCGCCAAAATCCACATAGGCCTCGTCCACCACCACCACCGACTGGGTGTTGGCCTTGAGCAGGGCTTCGATATCCGCCAGGGGCACCGCCATGGCGGTGGGGGCATTGGGATTGGGAAAGATGATGCCGCCGTTGGCCACTGCGTAGTCCCCCAGGCGCAGGGAAAAGTCCTCCGCCAGGGGCAGCTGGCGATAGCCGATGCCGTAGAGGCCACAGTACACCGGGTAAAAGCTGTAGCTGATATCCGGAAACAGCAGCTCCTGCTCCCGGCCGGTGAAAAAGGCCTGGAAGCTGTGGGCCAGCACCTCGTCGGAGCCATTGCCGACAAACACCTGCTCCACGGCGACCCCGTGGTACCCGGCAATAGCCGCCCTCAGCTGGTCCGACTCCGGCGGCGGATAGAGCCGCAGGTTGTCGCCGGCACAAGCGGCGATGGCCTCGAGAACCCGCGGCGAAGGGCCAAAGGGATTTTCGTTGGTGTTGAGCTTGACCAGTTCGCGGCCACTGGGCTGCTCACCGGGGATGTAGGGGGCCAGGCGCCGAACCAGGTCACTCCAGTAGGGATTGGTCATGGCCAGATCAGTCCTCGATACGGTATTCGGCGGAACGGGCGTGGGCGGTAAAGGACTCCCCTCGCGCCAGTACCGAAGCCACCCGGCCGAGGTCGCTCGCCCCTTGGGGCGAACAGTAGATGACCGACGAGCGCTTCTGGAAATCGTACACCCCCAGGGGAGACGAAAAGCGGGCGGTGGCCGAGGTGGGCAACACATGGTTGGGACCGGCGCAGTAGTCCCCCACCGCCTCGGCGGTGTGGCGGCCCATAAAGATGGCGCCGGCGTGGCGAATACGGGGCAACAGGGCGTCCGGGTCCGCCACCGAGAGCTCCAGGTGCTCGGGGGCAATGCGGTTGATCAGCGCCACCGCGGCGTCCATGTCCGCCACCTCGATCAGGGCGCCGCGGCGCGCCAGGGAGGCGGCGGCGATGTCCCGCCGCTCCAGGGTGGGCAGCAGGCGCTCGATACTGGCGGCAACCCGGTCGAGGAACCCGGTATCCGGGCTGATCAGCAGGGCCTGGGCGTCCTCGTCGTGCTCGGCCTGGGAAAACAGGTCCATGGCAATCCAGTCGGGATCGGTGTGGCCATCGCAGACCACCAGGATTTCCGACGGCCCAGCCACCATGTCCAGACCCACCTGGCCGAACACCGCGCGCTTGGCAGTGGCGACGTAGATATTGCCGGGGCCGACGATCTTGTCCACCCGGGGCACGGTCTCGGTGCCATAGGCAAGGGCGGCCACCGCCTGGGCACCGCCGAGGGTGAACACCCGGTCGACGCCGGCAATGGCCGCCGCCGCCAACACCAGGGAATTGAGTTCGCCAGCCGGGGCCGGCACCACCATGACCACCTCGCCCACCCCCGCCACCTTGGCGGGGATGGCGTTCATCAGCACCGAGGACGGATAGCTGGCCTTGCCCCCGGGCACGTAAACGCCAACCCGGTCGAGGGGGGTAATCTGCTGACCCAGGCGGGTGCCGTCGGCCTCCCGGTAGCTCCAGGACTCCTGAACCTGGTACTGGTGATAGCTGCGAATGCGGTCGGCGGCGGTCTCCAGGGCGGAGCGCAAGTCGGCACCGATGGCGGCCAGGGCGGCGGCCAGGGCCTCGGGAGCGATCTCCAGCTCCGCGGCGGCGGACAGGGCGCGGCGGTCGAAGCGGTTGGTGAATTCCACCAGGGCCTGATCCCCCCGGCTGCGCACAGCGTCGATGATCTCGGCCACGGTGGCGGCCACGGCGGCATCCGATACGGTGTCCCAGGCCAGCAACGCCTGCAACCTGGCGTCAAAATCTGGCCCACTGGCGTTCAAGCGCTGAATAGTTGCCACGGCGACCTCCTCAATTATCGGCCAGGGCGGCCGCCAGGCGATTCAATAGTGGCTGAATCAGCTGGTGCTTCTTCTTCATTGCGGCGCGGTTGACGATCAGCCGGGAGCTGATCTCGGCAATGGTTTCCCTGGCCTCCAGGCCGTTGGCCTTGAGGGTGTTGCCGGTGTCGACGATATCCACAATCTCATCCGCCAGGGCCATGATGGGGGCCAGCTCCATGGCGCCGTAGAGTTTGATCATATCCGCCTGGCGGCCCTGCTCGGCATAGTAGCGGCGGGCGATATTGACGTACTTGGTGGCCACCCGGATGCGGCCGGCACTGGGGGCGCTGCCGGCCACCGCGGCGGTCATCAGCCTGCAGCGGGCGATGCCCAGGTCCAGGGGCTCGTAGATGCCGTCGCCGCCGTGCTCCATCAGGGTGTCCTTGCCGGACACCCCGAGATCGGCGGCACCGTACTGGACATAGGTGGGCACATCGGAGCCCCTCAGCACCAGCAGCCGCACACCGCTGACATTGGTGGCGAACACCAGCTTGCGGCTGGCGTCGATATCTTCGCTGGGCTCGATGCCGGCCCGCGCCAGCAGGGGCAGAGTCTCCTTGAGAATGCGCCCCTTGGTGAGGGCAATGGTCAATTGCGACATCAGGAAATCCTTTGGATATTGGCGCCCAGCTGGCGAAGCTTTTCTTCAATGCACTCGTAGCCCCGGTCGATATGGTAGATGCGATCGACGATGGTCTCGCCCCTGGCCACCAGGGCGGCAATCACCAGGGCGGCGGAGGCCCGCAGGTCGGAGGCCATCACCGGGGCGCCGTTGAGGACATCCACTCCGGTGACGATGGCGGTATTGCCTTCCAGGGCAATTCTCGCGCCCATGCGGTTCAACTCCGGCACCTGTAACAGGCGGTTCTCGAAAATGGTTTCGGTGACCCGCCCCACCCCCTCGGCCACCGCGTTGACGGCCATCAGCTGGGCCTGCATGTCGGTGGGAAAGGCCGGGTAGGGGGCGGTGCGCACACTCACCGCCTTGGGGCGCCGACCGGCCATATCCAGCTTGATCCAGGTATCGGAACTCTCGATCTGGGCGCCGGCCTCCTCCAGCTTGAGCAGCACCGCCTCCAGATAGCGGGGGTCGGTGTCCTTCAGGGTCACCGAGCCCCGGGTGGCGGCGGCGGCGGCCAGATAGGTGCCGGTCTCGATGCGGTCGGGCATCACCCGGTAGCTGCCGCCCCGCAAGGCCTTGACCCCGCGGATGGTCAGAGTGTCCGAACCCGCGCCCTCCACCTCACCGCCGAGGGTGTTGATAAAGTTGGCCAGGTCGACGATTTCCGGCTCCCGGGCGGCGTTTTCGATCACCGTGGTGCCCTTCGCCAGGGCGGCGGCCATCATCAGGTTCTCGGTGCCGCCGACGGTGACGATATCGAACAGCAGATGGGCGCCGCGCAGGCCGCCCTCGG
>CAZWUP010000177.1:0-6300 GCA_964637045.1 uncultured Porticoccaceae bacterium
GATGCCGCCACCGGTCAGGCGGAGCAGAGCGCGGGGGAGAGTGCCGGCGAGAGCCTGCTCGAGCAGTTTGCCACCAATCTCAATGTCCAGGCCGAGAGGGGTCAGATCGATCCGCTGGTGGGCCGTGCGGCAGAGCTGGAGCGGGTGTGCCAGGTACTGTCCCGGCGCCGCAAGAACAACCCCCTGTTGGTGGGGGAGTCCGGAGTGGGCAAGACCGCCATCGCCGAGGGTTTGGCCAAGCGCATTGTCGACGGCGATGTGCCGGAGGTGATCAGCGCCGGGGTGGTCTATGCCCTCGACCTGGGTGCGCTCCTCGCAGGCACCAAATACCGTGGTGATTTCGAGAAAAGATTCAAAGGCTTGCTGAAGGAACTTGAGACAAAGGATCATGCGATTTTGTTTATCGACGAAATCCATACCATCATCGGTGCCGGGGCCGCTTCCGGCGGTGTGATGGACGCGTCCAACCTGCTCAAGCCGGTGCTGACCTCCGGCAGGATTCGCTGCATAGGTTCCACCACCTACCAGGAGTACCGGGGTATCTTCGACAAGGACCGCGCCCTGTCCCGGCGCTTCCAGAAAATCGATGTGCCCGAACCCAGCGTGGAGGAGACCTACGCCATCCTCAAGGGGCTGAAGTCGCGCTTTGAGGAGCACCACGGTCTGCGCTTCACCAACGCCGGCCTGAAGGCGGCGGCGGAGCTCTCGGCGCGCCATATCCCCGACCGCTTCCTGCCGGACAAGGCCATCGATGTCATCGACGAGGCCGGGGCCTACCAGCAGCTGCAATCCGCCAGCAAGCGCAAGAAGGTGGTGGGGGTGCCGGAAATCGAATTGGTGGTGGCCAAGATCGCCCGCATTCCGCCCAAGAGCGTGTCCTCTTCCGACAAGGAACAGCTGCGCAATCTGGAGGCCCAGCTCAAGCTGGTGGTGTTCGGGCAGGACGAGGGCATCGATGCCCTGGCCACCGCCATCAAGATGGCCAGAGCCGGGTTGCGGGAGGGGGAAAAGCCCATCGGCAGTTTCCTTTTCGCCGGTCCCACCGGGGTGGGCAAGACCGAAGTGTCCCGTCAGCTTGCGGAAATTCTCGGTATCGAGCTGATTCGCTTCGACATGTCCGAGTACATGGAGCGCCACACCGTGTCCCGGCTGATCGGCGCTCCCCCCGGCTATGTCGGGTTCGATCAGGGCGGCCTGCTCACCGACGCAGTCACCAAGCACCCCCACTCCGTGGTGTTGCTGGACGAAATTGAAAAGGCCCACCCCGATGTCTTCAACCTGCTGTTGCAGGTTATGGATCACGGCACCCTCACCGACAACAATGGCCGCAAGGCAGACTTCCGCAGCGTCATCCTGATTATGACCACCAATGCCGGGGCGGAGCTGTCCAGCCGCTCCTCGGTGGGCTTTACCACCCAGGATCACTCCACCGACGCCATGGAAGCCATTCGCAAGATGTTCACCCCGGAGTTCCGCAACCGCCTGGATGCCACCATCCAGTTCAAGGCGCTGCCCCTCGACGTAATCAAGACCGTGGTCGACAAGTTTCTGGTGGAGCTCCAGGCCAAGCTGGACGACAAGAAGGTGGTGCTGGAGGTGGACGACGAGGCCCGGGAATGGCTGGCGGCCAAGGGCTACGACGCCACCATGGGGGCGCGGCCCATGGCGCGGCTGATTCAGGAGAAAATCAAGAAGCCCCTGGCCAACGAGTTGCTGTTTGGCCAGCTTTCGGAGTCAGGTGGTGTGGTCCATGTGACTGTGGAGGGCGATGATATCGTCTTGCAGTTTGCCGAGGAGGTTGCCTGACGGGGGAAACCTTGTCAGGCCCGGCAGCGGCGGCGCCCGTCAGCGCGCCCGGTAGGTGATGCGGCCTTTGCTCAGATCGTAGGGGGTGAGTTCGACTTTGACCTTGTCCCCGGTGAGGATGCGGATGTAATTTTTGCGCATCTTGCCCGAGATATGGGCAGTGACCACGTGGCCGTTTTCCAGTTTTACCCGGAAGGTGGTGTTGGGGAGGGTGTCGATAACCTCACCCTCCATTTCAATATGGTCTTCTTTTGCCATAAAGCCTGTAAATTCCTAGTGACTGCAATTTGGTGCGGAATTCTGCCCTAATTCCACCGAGAAGGCAAAGCACAATCCAGTGTGGCGGGATTTATTTGTCGCTGGCCGTCAGCGGCTGCCACTGGTTGTCGGCAAAAATCTCCAGGGGCTGAAAGCGGTTCTTGTAGGCCATTTTGCGGCACTCCGCTATCCAGTAGCCCAGGTAGACATAGGGCAGAGCCAGGTCCCTGGCCAGCTCCACCAGGGACAGGATGGCCAGGGTGCCGGGGCTGCGCTGCTCCAGCTCGGGCTGGTAGTAGGTGTATATGGCCGACAGCCCATCGTCCAGCAGGTCCACCACGGCACAGCTCACCAGCTCGCCGCGGTCGCGAAACTCCAGGTAGCGGGTTGACGGCATCGCCTCGCCGAGGAAGTCCAGGTATTGATCCCGGCTCGGGGGATACATGTCGCCATCCCTGTGGCGGGCGCCGATGTAGCGCTCGAAAATCTCGAAGTGCTCGTCCCGATCGATATCCTGCACCAGCTGCCGGCTGAGATCCCGGGATTTGTTCAGGCAGCGGCGGAAGGCGCGGGTGAAGTCAAACTCGCCGGCGACAACGCGACAGGCAATGCAGGCTTGGCAGGTGCCGCAGCTGGGGGCATAGAAAAATTTGCCGCTGCGGCGAAAACCCATCCGCGACAGCTGGCTGTAAAGGCCGGTGCCGATGGCGATGGAGGGGTCCACGAAACTGGTTACCGCCTCCCGGTCGGGCAGATAGCTGCACTTGTGGGGGCGGGTAAAAAACAGTCTGAGATAGCGGATATCTGGGCTGATATCTCGGGTCATCGCGGGCTCCCACCGGATTTTACTGCGCTCGCCAGATGCTCCAGAAAGGCCTGGCTCTGAGGCCAGTTTATACCCTGTTTCCCATCCCTGGCCAGGGTTTCGAGAAACGACTGGCGGGACACCATGGTCACCCCCAGGCTGGTGAGATGGGGGTTTTCCAGCTGGCAGTCGATGAGGCTGAAACCGCTGTGGGCCAGGGTGCGGGAAAGGCTGATAAATGCCAGTTTGGAGGCGTTGGCCACCAGGCTGAACATGGATTCGCCGCAAAATACGGCGCCCACTTGCACCCCGTAGAGGCCGCCGATCAGCTGTCCATCGCGCCAGCACTCGACGGAATGGGCGCAACCCAGGTGGTGCAGTTCCCGGTAGGCGCGGATCATGGTGTCGGTGATCCAGGTGCCCTGGGCCTTGGCCCGGGGTGCCGCGCAGGCCTCTATCACCTGGGCAAAGGCCGTATTGGATGAAATGGAGAAGCCCCCCTGGCGAATAACACGGGCCATGGTGCGGCTGACATGTTCGCGGCCGGGAACCAGTACCGCCCGTTGGGACGGGCACCACCAGAGCACCGGCTGGGGCTCTTCATACCAGGGGAAAATGCCCTTGCGGTATGCCGCCAGCAGGAGTTCTGGTGTGAGTTGTCCGCCCACTGCCAGCAGTCCGTCGGGCTGCACCAGGGCCTGATCTGGCGCCGGGAAGCCTGGGCTCTCGGCGTCGATCAGGGGCAGGCGAACGGGCACCCTCAACCCTGGTCGTCGAGGAACTTCTCCGCATCCAGGGCGGCCATGCAGCCCGACCCCGCCGAGGTAATGGCCTGGCGATAGACGTGGTCGGCGACATCGCCGGAGGCAAACACCCCGGGCACGGAGGTGGCGGTGGCATTGCCGTCGGTGCCGCTGTGGACCCGGATGTAGCCGTTTTTCATCTCCAGCTGGCCGGCGAAAATGTCGGTGTTGGGCTTGTGGCCGATGGCGATAAAGACCCCGGCGAGGTCGATCTGCTGCACCTTGCCATCCTCGGTGCTTTTGATCTGCATGCCGGTGACCCCGCTGTCGTCCCCCACAACCTCTTCCAGGGTGTGGTTCCACATCAGGGTGACGTTGCCGTTCTCGGCCTTGTCGAACAGCTTTTGCTGGAGAATTTTTTCCGCGCGCAGGCTGTCCCTGCGGTGCACCAGCACCACCTCGCTGCAGATATTCGACAGGTACAGGGCCTCCTCAACGGCGGTGTTGCCGCCACCGATAACCGCCACTTTCTGGCCGCGGTAGAAAAAGCCGTCACAGGTGGCGCAACCGCTGACCCCCTTGCCCATAAAGGCCTGCTCCGACGCCAAGCCCAGGTACTGGGCGGAGGCGCCGGTGGCGATGATAAGGGCGTCACAGGTGTAGGTGTCGGAGCCCTGGAGGCGGAACGGGCGGGAGGACAGGTCCACGGCCTCGATATGGTCGAAAATCACTTCGGTATCGAAACGCTCGGCGTGGGCCTGCATTTCCATCATCAGCGCCGGACCCTGGAGGCCCTCGGCACCGCCCGGCCAGTTGTCGACGTCGGTGGTGGTGGTCAGCTGGCCGCCCTGCTGCATGCCGGTGATCACCAGCGGGCTCAGGTTGGCGCGGGCGGCATAGACGGCGGCGGACCAGCCGGCGGGGCCGGAGCCGAGAATGATCAGGCGGCGGTGCTTTGCTTCAGTCATTTGATTTCCTTGTCACGGTTGGTGTGTGTCGGCATGATACGGATCCCGGTGCCGTTGTTAAACCAGGATTTATTTATCTTGGCGATAGGGTGACCTAATCACTGGCTATTGGCGAGTCAGGTATTACAATAGATGCCGATTTCTACTCCGGGAACTCTGGTTTGGCAAGAACTGCTCTGGCAAGTAAAGACACTCAGAAAAAGAATGCACCACCCCGGCGCCCTCTCGGTGATCGTTCCAGACTGATCATTCGCGAGGGTGCGCTTATTGGCTGGGTGGTGATCTGTGTCTATCTGCTGATCGCCCTGGGCACCTATTCCCCGGAAGACCCCGGCTGGTCCCACACCGGCTCCCGCGACGCCGTCGCCAACGCCGCCGGCGCCACCGGCGCCTGGCTGGCGGACGTATTGTACTCACTGTTCGGCTATGTGGCCTTTTTGTTCCCCCCCCTGCTGGCCCTGCGGGCCTGGAATGTCTTTCGCGCCCACCGCGCCCAGCCCCCCGCCGGGCCGGCGGAGTCCTTCGACTGGATCACCTTCAGCCTCAGGTTTATCGGCCTGATTCTGGTGATGACCACGGCCACCTGCCTGGCGGCCATGCACCACGGCGGGGCGGAGGTCGACCTGCCCGCCGGAGTGGGGGTGGGGGGACGCCTGGGGGATATTCTCGGCGCGGCGGTGACCTCCGCCTTCAGCCATGTGGGGGGCACCCTGATCCTGCTGGCGGTGTTCCTGTTCGGCGTCACCATCTTTACCGACCTCTCCTGGATCGCAGTGATCGACGGCGTCGGCCGAGCTACCCTGCAGGTGGTGGACTGGGTCAGCCGCCGGCTGGAGCGCTATCGCCGGGAGTTGGCGGAGCGCAGGACCTCGGTGGTCGCCCAGCAGAAACGCCAGGCTGTGGTCAGCAAAAAGGCCCAGCACTTCAGCGAGCGCCGGGAGCCGGACATCAAGATTCCCGCCAAGACCGTCGCCCCCAGCCAGCGCATCGAGAAGGAGAAGCAGGTCCCGCTGTTTGACGACACCCCGGTCAGCGGCGATCTGCCGTCGCTGAATCTGCTCGATCAGGCGGTAAAGAACACCGGCAAGGGCTTCTCCAAGGAGTCCCTGGAAGCCATGTCCCGGCTGCTGGAGCTCAAGCTCCAGGATTTCGGCATCGCGGTGGAGGTGGTGGAGGTGCAGCCGGGCCCGGTGATCACCCGTTTCGAGATTCAGCCCGCCCCCGGCATCAAGGCCAGCAGAATATCCGGCCTGGCCCGGGATCTGGCCCGCTCCCTGGCGGTGATCAGTGTGCGGGTAGTGGAGGTGATTCCGGGCAAATCCGTGATGGGCATCGAAATTCCCAACGAGCACCGGGAGATCGTCCGCCTCAGCGAGGTGCTGTCCAGCGCCACCTACGACCAGGCCAAGTCGCCCCTCACCTTGGCCCTGGGCCACGATATCTCGGGTCAGCCGGTGGTGGCGGATCTGGCCCGGATGCCCCACCTGCTGGTGGCGGGGACCACGGGTTCGGGCAAGTCGGTGGGGGTGAATGCCATGCTCCTGAGCCTGCTCTACAAGGCCACACCGGAGGATGTGCGGCTGATTCTGGTGGACCCGAAGATGCTGGAGTTGTCCGTCTACGACGACATTCCCCACCTGCTCACCCCGGTGATCACCGATATGAAGGATGCCGCCAGCGGCCTGCGCTGGTGTGTGGGGGAAATGGAGCGCCGCTACAA
>CAZWUP010000178.1:0-6266 GCA_964637045.1 uncultured Porticoccaceae bacterium
ACCTCTGACCCACGGCTTAGAAGGCCGTTGCTCTATCCAGCTGAGCTACGGGCGCTTGGAACGGGGCGGATTATACAGATTTCTCCACCCGTTGCCGACCTGAACCGCGACTTTCGCCGCCGCCATGGGCGGGTGTTGTCCTGCCGGGCCAATATCGCCAAGCCCCGGGGACAACCCGGATTTGTTGGATCCCGGATAGGGGGCGTGGCACACTGCCGGAGTCGGCCCCGGATGGTCAACCAGGACCAGCCACAGCACCCCCCCCCCAACAATAAGGAAACCGCCATGTTTTTTCGCGCCATTGAAGATTTCACCCCAGCCAATGTCACCCGGGCGCTAGAGGCTCTCCAGCCCGGCGTTCAGGTTGCCGAGGTTGCCATTCTCAGTCAGCACCAGGGCTCCGCCAGCCACCTGCTGATTGAAAACACCTATGCCCCGGGGGCCGACTGCGGCCTGCCGCCGCGGATGTTTGTCAAAACCTCCCTCGACGCCAGCCGGAATGCCCTGCCCTCCGGCTTTGCCGATACCCTGGCCGGAGAGTTGGCGCTGACCATGTATGTCAGCGAGGTGAAGGCCTACGCCCTGATCAACGCCGAGATGGATATCGAGGCACCCAAAATCTACGCATTGGACCTGGGGGAGGCCGCCGGCGACTTTTATCTGTTCATGGAAAATCTCACCGAGCGGGGCGCCATCTGCCCCAAGGTGATTCCGGCATTGGAGGTCGGCCGCATCGAGAATCTGCTCACCAACCTGGCCCGGCTCCACGCCGCCTATTGGCAGAGCCCACGCCTGGGCGGCGACCTGGGGTGGCTGGAGGCGTCCACCGAGGGCAAGTTGTCGCAATTTCTGCGCAAGGGTGGCTGGGACCCCATCGCCACCGAGTTCCAGATCCCCTACAAGGCGGCCATCCTCAAGGATATCGGCATCGATGCCGAGCACATGTACCAGGCGTTCTGGCGCCGCCAGGAGGCCCTCAACCAGTGGCCGCAGACCCTGCTCCACGGCGATGCCCACCCGGGCAATATCTACTTCCTGCCCGACGGCCAGGTGGGCCTGCTGGACTGGCAGCTGGCCCGCCGCGGCCCCTGGGCCCACGATGTGTCCTACGCCATTATCTCGGCGCTGGACCCGGACGATCGCCGCCGCTGCGAGAGGGACATGTTGCGGGACTACCGGGCCGAACTCGCCCGCCTGGGGGTGGCCAATCCCCCCAGCGAGGACGACCTCTGGCTCGCCCACCGCCAGACACCGGCCTGGGGCGTCCCCATGTGGGGCAGCACCCCGGCGGTGATGTATTCACAGGAAGAAGTGGAAACCGTGGTCCGGCGCTTTGGCACCGCCTGGGTGGATTTCGACACCAGCGGTGCTTTGGGAATATAGAAGTTCCCCCGTAACTATTCAGTATTTCCTCAAGTCGCACGATGGCGAGCCGAAGCAGGCACCTTTAGCCAGAACCGTCATCGGCAGGGATGCCGATGCCGAGCCTCCAGGGATGGATTCACGGCGTGTTCTGGCTGAAGGTGCCTGCTTCGGCGGTTCGTAGTACCAGTGCTGAATAGTGACGTTCCCCCTTGCGCTGTCCTCCGCGGGAGGGCATTGGACCCGCCGTCAGTCAAAGGGCCGGGGCGCAGCCACGACAAAAGCCCCGGCAGAGGGCCGGGATTTACCGGAGAGGAACCTCCGCCGACAGGCTGCTGGTCAGGCGTCGAGGCGCCCGGCCTTGGCCTCCAGCTCCTCGCGGCTCTCCCGGTGGTTCGGATCCGGAATGATGCAGTTGGAAACCGGGCACATGGCCACACATTCCGGGGAGTCGTAAAAGGTCGCGCACTCCACACAGAGTTCGGGGTCGATGACATAGGGCTTGCCGGCGGTAATGGCCTCGGTGGGGCACTCGGAACGGCAGGCATCACAGGCGGTGCAGGTGTCGGTGATCAACATTGCCATGGGTATGATTCTCCTACTAGTGACTTGAGTTGATGGCAGAGCCGGTTATTCCAGCTCCATCGGGGGATCCATGTCGTAGTCCCAATCGGGGTCGGATTCCGGGTACCGCTTGAGCCAGGTTTCCAACTCCCGCAGGTGCATCTCCTCTTCCGCCTGCAAACGCTTGGCGGCTTCGCGGACCTTGTCATTGCTGGTGCCCTTGGCCAGGTTGGCGTAGAACTCGGCGTTCTTCTGCTCGAAGCCCATGGCCAGGCGGATCATGTGGGCGGGCAGGGCCTGGTAGTGGATCTCCGAGTAGTCCGGCGCCTCGCTGGCTTCCAGGCCCACCCAGCGGGTCTTGGCGATATCCTCCTCCTCTACCCCCAGCTCGCCGCAGAGGGCGCTGACGTCGTCCACATGCATCTGCTCGATCACTGCCATCTTGCGGAACAGGTTGGCCAGCTCTGGGTTGTTGAACACTTCCATCTGGTCGGCCAATTCACTGTAGCGCAGGGCGGCATCCCGCTCGAATTTGCGGGCGTAGCGCAACAGGTCCTCCAGGTTATCGATCTTGCCTTGGGGTGTCGGGTTCATAACTCGAATTCCTCGGTCAGTTGCGCGATGGTGAGATCGGCCTTGGGCTGGCACCGGTAGGCCTTGCGGTCGCCCTTGTAGAGCACCTGGCCAATGGTGAATCCGTCATCATTGAGCAGACGCTTGGCGGCGCTGCGCATGTCGGTGGCGTAGTTGTCCTCCACCGGGCGAATGAAATCCTTCCAGGCCCTTTGCTCCGGCCTGAAGGTGACGCAGGGGCTGAGCACCTGAATGATGGAAAAGCCCGGGTGTTTGATGGCCTCGACGATGGTTTCCGCCAGGTGTACCGGCTCACCGCTGAAGCAGCGGGCGATAAAATTGGCGCCAGCGGCAAGGGCAATCACCAGGGGCTGGAAGGGATTGATTCCCGAGCCCTCGGGAGTGAGGTCACTGCCGGTCCAACCGGGGTCCGTGGTCGGAGACGCCTGGCCCTTGGTCATGCCGTAGACCTGGTTGTCCATGATGATGTAGGTCATGTCCACGTTGCGGCGACAGGCGTGGAGAAAATGGTTGCCGCCAATGGAAAAGCCGTCGCCATCACCGCTGGCGACGAGCACCGTGAGGTCGGGCCGGGCCAACTTGAGCCCCGTGGCCACCGGCAGGGCGCGGCCGTGAACCCCGTGAAAGCCGTAGACATTGGTATAGGCCGGGATCCGCGACGAGCAGCCGATGCCGGACACCAGGGCCACCTCCTCGGGAGGCAGGTTGAGATCGGCAAGGGCATTGGTGAGGGCCGCCAGCACCGAGTAGTCGCCGCACCCCGGGCACCACACCGGTTTCACTTCGGACCTGTAGTCCTGGGCCTCGTGGGAGATGCCACTCTGGCAAGGTGACACCGTCTTGACTGCTTCACCGTCCATATTCACCTCCAGCTTTCCAGTTGTTCACAGATCTCGCCGGGCTTGATGGCGAGTGGCCCAGGGCGGGCAAAGGATTTCACCTCCGCCGGCAGCGGGTAGGCGGACTTCAGGTTGTGAAGAAACTGGGCGGAAAAGCTCTGCTCGACCACCAGCACCTTCTTGACCCCCGCCATCGCCTGGGCAAATTTATCGGGCAGCACCGGCGACAGCAGCCTGATGCTGATCAGCTTGAAATTCTGGCCCTTGGCCTTGAGGCGGGCGAGGGCCTCGCGGGCAGCGGGTGTACAGGAGCCCCAGGTCAGCACTGCGACCTCCCCCTCCCCCTCGATATCCGCCCAGTAGTCGCCGTAATCATAGGTGACCAGCTTGCGCAGGCGCTTTTTCAGCTGCATCAGGTGGTCCGACTCCATACTGGATGGCAACACGGACACGGCGTGCTCGAGACCATCGGCGGTGTACTGGCAGCCGGTGGTGCCGGGAATGGCCATCTCCGAGACACCGCTCTCGGTCGCCTGGTAGCGCTGGTACTTGCCGGTCATGGGGGGCGACTCCGCCACCAGGCGCCGGGTGTCAAAGGTGAACTCCCTGGGTTTGTCGACCACCGCCTGCGCCTGGCCGAGGCCCTGGTCCGACAGCAGAATGGTGGGCACCTGCAGGGTTTCCGCCAGGTGCACGGACCACTGGGCCGTAAAGATGCAGTCGGTCACCGAGTTGGCCCCCAGCACGATATGGGGGGCGTCGCCGTGGAGGCCGTGGAGAGCGATATTGAGGTCGCTCTGCTCCGCCTTGGTGGGGATGCCGGTGGAGGGTCCGCCGCGCATCACATTGACGATGACCACCGGCAGCTCAGCGGCGACGCCGAGGCCAATGGACTCGGTCATCAGCGCCAACCCGGGGCCTGAGGTGGCGGTCATCGCGGGCACCCCACCGTAGGACGCGCCGAGGATATGATTGATGGAGGCCAGCTCATCCTCCACCTGGACCAGGGCGCCGCCCACCCGATCGAGGGCGGGTGCCAGCCATTCGAGAATTTCCGTCGCCGGTGTAATGGGATAGGCAGCCACATAGCGCACCCCACCCCGGATCACCCCGAGGCCAACACCCTTGTTGCCGGTGATGGTCCAGCGCTTGCCTGTTTCGGTCTTGGCCACGCCACCAACCACCGGCCGGGAGGGGATATCCGCCGCCAGTTCCATGCCCAGCTTGACCGCATCCAGGCTCGAAGTGAGCACAGCCTCCCCCTTGTAACCGAGGATCTTTTCGAGGACCGCGGCGATAGCCTCTACGGGCAGGCCGATCACCTTGGCGATGGCACCCACGGCGAGCATATTTGGCCGCCCGCCGGCCACCGAGCGCGCCAATTTCTTGAAGGCGATATTGTAGACAGCGGCGCCGGAGGCGAGGATCTGATCAGGCACCGCCCCCTGGGCGGGATCGGTGACAATCAAGCCAGTGCTGGACAGGGCCATTTCCTTGGCGTATTTGCCGAGGTTCTGCCAGTCGATCCCCACCAGCAGCTGGGACTGGTCATCCTGGCAAAAAAGTGGCGAATGGCTGAACCTGAGGGTGGCGGTGGCCTCGCCACCGCGGATCTGGGCACCGGCTGAACGGGTCATATAGGCGTACCAGCCCGCCTCGCCCGCTGCTTCGAGAAGGATGGTGCCGGCCGTGATAACCCCGGCTCCGCCGCTCCCCGCCAATACTACGGATACGGATTGCGTATTCATTATTCAAAGCTACCCCTTATCGCCAGGGGGCGAACCTGTCTGGCGCGTTGACGATCCCTGGCGGGGCCCCGGGGGACAGACCTGGCAACTGCTGCCAGCGCGAGGCCCCCGGGAGCAACCCGGCTCCAGGCTCCGGTCAATTCATTCCTGGCTCGGCTTGAGGTCGTCCGGCAGGGAGTTGACGATGGTTGTCTTGACCTTGTCCGCCTCCTCGGGATTGAAGTCCATCCCGTACACCTTCTCCACTTCGTACTGGGAGAGTTCGTGCCAGGACACCGGCTCGACACCGTGGCGGGCCAGGGAACTTTTCACACAGGCGAGGGGACAGCCGTCGATTCCTATGATGGGGCGACCTGAGGTAGCCACCTTCACCAGTTTGCGGACGTCGCCGCCGACGCCGGCGATACAGGACATTTCGGCAACACCCTCCCGATCGAGACGGATGGCGATGTAGTTGGCCATCTGCGCGGCGCTGGAACAGCCGGAACAGGAGTAGACCAGGGGCTTTTGGGTTTGCTTGGCATTTGACATTGCGTTGATCCTCGGCGGTGATGCAGGGCAATCGCCCTGACTGGTTATATTAAGATACCTTTATTAGGATTAATCAGCCTTGCGGTCAGCTGGCGTCATCTAAAAATAATTCGAACTGCCTGTTTTTTGCGAAGTATTTTCTGAACCGCCAGCGATGCCTGAAAACTCCAAAAAAAATAAAGGTTACTTTGGCAGACCGCTATTAAATGTTAGCCAGCAAATACTCCCATCACATTGACACACATCAACGACCGCCGTGTCTGCCGAACCCTGAACTGCCGTGCCAGCCCGAAAAAACAAGGGTTTGGCAAAATTCCTCCGCAAAAATGATTGCGATCAATTTCTGCTCTGTTGCTGCGAAAGCATCCATACCGCCGCTTCCACCCGGGAGCGCAGGCCGAGTTTTTTGAGAATGTGTTTGACGTGAATTTTTACCGTGCCATCGGCAATATCCAGCTCCCGGGCAATCAATTTGTTGCTCAACCCGCGGGCGATGGCCTTGAGAATTTCGTGTTCGCGACTGGTGAGCTTGGCGAGCAAATTGGTTTTGCTTTCCCCCTTGCGGATTGCCCCGGCGAGAATATGGGTAAGGCGATCACTGATCACCATTTTGCCCAGGGCCGCCTCT
>CAZWUP010000179.1:0-6238 GCA_964637045.1 uncultured Porticoccaceae bacterium
GAAGTGGGGGGGCGTCCAGGCGAAGATGATCAGCACCAGCAACAGGGCGTGGCCGTGAATCTCTCCGCTAACCGCGGTCCAGCCCAACAGTGGCGGCGCCGCACCCGCCAGGCCACCGATCACGATATTCTGGGGCGTCGCCCGCTTGAGGAACAGAGTGTAGATCACCGCGTAACCCAGCAGCGAGGCCAGGGTCAGCCAGGCGGTGAGGGCGTTGACATAGACCAGCAGAATGGCCATCCCCAGCAGGCCCAGCACAGCGGCGAAGACCACGGCGTGGAGGGGCTCGATCCGCCCGGTGGCCACCGGGCGGTTGAAGGTGCGGGCCATGCGCAGGTCGATGCCGCGATCCACCAGGTGGTTCACCGCTGCCGCGGAACCCGCGCAGAGGGCGATCCCCAGGTTGCCCAACACCAGAATGTCCAGGGGCACCATGCCAGGTACCGCCAGGAACATGCCAATCAATGAAGTGAGGATCATCAGGGCGACCACATTGGGCTTGGTCAGCTCCAGGTAGTCCCGCCAGGTTGCGCGTTCCTGTGTCATGTCCATCCAGTCTAGGCCGTGGTTGCGGGCGTGGACAGCCACACCCGGGAAGCGAGGGAAACCAGGGTCACCAGCAGCAATCCAGCGCCGGCATTGTGGGCCACCGCCAGGGCCAGGGGCACCTGGAACAGCACGTTGCTGACCCCCAGGGCAACCTGGAGCGCCAGGGCACCCAGCACCACCCAGGCGAGCACGGCAGTGGGCCGGTCGCCGGCCACCAGGGCGCGCAGTGCCAGCAACACCACCGCGGCGGCAACCACCAGGGCGCCAATGCGGTGACTGAAATGGATCGCCACCCGGGCGTCGTTCTCCAGCTGGCCCCCCAGGTAGTTGGGGCCTATGGTCTGGAAGATATCAAAACCGTTGGCCATATCCATGGGCGGCAGCCAGTGACCGTGACAGGTGGGAAAGTCCGGGCAGGCAAAGGCGGCGTAATTGGAGGTGGTCCAGCCCCCGAGAACCACCTGAAGGGCAACCAGCAGGATGGCGACAATCAGCCAGGGCTTGAGGCCCTGCACCCGGCGGTATACCTGGGGCTCGAACTGGGGGCGGAGATCGGCGAGGCGGGTTACCAGCAGCCACAACAGGGACAGGATAGTCATGCCCCCCAGCAGGTGGATGGTCACCACCTGGGGCCACAGTTTGAGGGTCACCGTCCACATCCCGAACAGCGCCTGCCAGACCACCAGGAACAACAACAGCACCGGCAGCCGAAAGGGGTAGTCCCGCATTTCCCGTTTGGTCCAGGCGCGGTAGGCGAGGGCGGCGATCAACAGCCCCAGGGCGCCGGCAAAGTAGCGGTGCACCATCTCCGGCCAGGTTTTGTCGTGTTCCACCGGGGCGTCGGGAAAAAGCTCGGCGGCACGGGCGATGTGATGGTCCTGGGTGGGCCACAGCAGATGGCCGTAGCAGCCGGGCCAGTCCGGGCAACCCAGGCCTGCGTCCACCAGGCGGGTGAAGGCCCCGAGGATGATCACCACTATCGCGCACACAAAAGCGGCGACCGCCAGCCGAAATCCCGGCTTGCGCCGGGCCGCATTATTGAATACTGCCATTTTTCCCGTCCCCTTACTCTGGCGAGTATTTCATCAAATGGTTGATATCTTCCAGCATGTCGTTGCCGAGGTGGCGGACATCATACACCATCATCGCCACCCCGGCGGGGTCCACCAGGAGGGCCAAGCCCTGCCCCTGGCGCCAGCCGGCATTGGTGCCCCGCAACCAGTTGGCGAAGCTTTCACCATCGGCAAACCAGACCTTGACAAAGGCGTGTTCGGTCTCCAGGCGGGCACTGAGATCGGGATCCAGGGGGCCCTGGGTGGCGATCAATACCCGCTCCAGGCGCTGGCTGTACTTGCCCAGCCGGACATGAACCTGGCGGGTGGAGTAGAGCACCTCATCGCACTCGGCCAGGCAATCCGTGCCGGCGGGAATCAGCAGCCGCCACTTGGGCTTGCCTTCCCGCCAGTTGACCGCGGCCCCCGAGCCGTCCCTCAGGGGCAGCTCGGCGAGATCCCGCACCGGCACCAGGAAGGTGCCGTGGTTGGTGGTACCCAGCTCGCCGAGCAGGCGGTCCCGCTCTTCGCTGGTGTCGGGCATCATAAAGAATCCCAGCACTATGGTGGCTGCGATGATGCCAATCATCAACAGCACCTGCAGGGGCGCCGAATAGCGCGATCTCGCTTCCGTCATTTGCGTGTCTCCCCAGGGGAAGGTTGTTTTCGAAAACCAATCAGGGTGCCGAGGTTGGAGTTGGCGAACAGCACCAGCACCGCCAGGGCCAGGGCCAGGGCAAACCACTGCACCGCGTAGCCGATGTGCTTGGCGGGAAGCACATTGACGATTTCCCAGCCGGTGTCCAACGCCCCCGGAGCACCCTGGTCCAGACGCAGCTGGTAGGGGAAAAACTCCCTCCCAAGGCGGGCAGTCAAAACGTCCAGCTCAAAGTTTTGCAGCACCTGCGGCCACTGTTGGCGCCAGCTCTCCTCACCCAGGGTAAAGGGCGCCTCGAGGGCCTGGTAGAGATGCCCCTGAATCGTCACCACTCCGGCGACAGGGGGCACCACCGGGAGTTGCGTGCGATCGCCAAAGCCGGCAATCCAGCCCCGGTTTACCCACAGCGGCAACTGGTCGCTGCCCCGCTCAAACAGGGTTACCACTTCAAACCCCGGCCGGCCGTGGCGAATCCGATTCTCCAGGAGCAGGGTTCTGTGGTTGGCAAATTGCCCTTCCACCAGCACCCTGCGGTACTGGTGGTCCCGGTTCGCCACCACCTGGTCCAGCGCCACAGGCTCTGACCCCTGTCTGGCGCTGTGCTCCGCCAGCAGCTCCTGCTTTTCCGCCGCCCGCTCCAGCTGCCAAAACCCCAGCCCCAGGGTGATGGGCATAAACACCAGGAAAAACACCAGGATCCCGATATTCAACTGCCAGCGAAAGCCGGGTCTGTTCTGTGTGGGTGAAGTCATCTGTGGTTAAATGGCGTCTTTACAGGTGGGAAGAAACACAATGTTACTCAAGTTCATCATCGTGGTACTGTTTGTCGCCGTGCTGGCCAGTTTGAGCAGTGGGCTCTATTTCCTGATGAAGGATGTGGGCAACAGCCGCAAGCGCACCCTCTACGCCCTGGGTATCCGGGTAACCCTGGCCGCGCTGCTGGTGGGCACCATCACCTACGGCTTTGTCAGCGGCAAACTGCACAGCACCGCCCCCTGGGACAGGCAGCTTCATCCCCAGCGGACGGCCCCCGCAACACCGCAATAACCGCGACCAAAAACAAAATGGCCAGGATCTGCTCCTGGCCATCCGTGGACTTGAGAGGTTCCCCTCAGGAACCCAGCACGTAGACAAAGATAAAGAGGCCCGCCCACACCACGTCGACAAAGTGCCAGTACCAGGAAGAGGCCTCAAAGCCAAAGGCGTCGTCGTGGCTGAAATGCCCCTTCAGCCCCCGCAGCAATTGGATAAGCAACATAAAGGTACCCAGGGTCACGTGGGCGCCGTGGAACCCCGTCAGCAGGAAGAAGGTGGTGCCGTAGATGCCGGACTCCAGGGTCAGGCCCAGGTCGCGATAGGCCTCGATATATTCCTCAACCTGGAAAAACAGGAACACCACCCCGAGGACCACGGTGATCGCCAACCAGCTGTTGAACATCTTGCGGTTGTCTTTCTTGAGGGCGGTGTGGGCGAAGTGAACCGTCACACTGGAGACCAGCAGGATGATGGTGTTGATCAAGGGCAGGTGCCAGGGATCAATGATGGCCTCCGGACCCTTGAACTTGGCAGCCTCGCCGGCGACCGCCATATCGGGGGTGGTGAACAGCGGCCAGGAGAACTCAAAGCCATTCCACAGCAGGTCGGCACTGGCCTCCAGATGGGCGGACGACACGAAGCGCACATAGAACAGGGCGCCGAAAAAGGCGGCGAAGAACATCACCTCGGAAAAGATGAACCAGCTGATGCCCCACACATAGGATCTTTTCAGCTGGTCGCTGTTCATCCCCGCCCGGTTCTCGCGGATAACGATGCTGAACCAGCTGTAGAGCACAAAAGCCAGCAGCAGTGAGCCCAGCAGAAAGACCATCGCCGAGCCACCCTGGACCCAGCTGCCGGCGCCGTAGGCGGCAATACCCAGGCCAGTGGCAGTGAGAATCGGCAGCTTGCTGCTCTCGGGAACATAATAGTTGCTATCTGTTGCCATGTTCTTCTCCAAAAAAATTACGACTCACTACTCACTGCCCGGAAGCGGGTTCCGTCAGGGCGGCGAGGGAAGGCTCCCCGCTGCGCCCGGTCACATCAAATAAAGTATAGGAAAGGGTAATGGTGTGCACCGTCCGCGGCAGCTCTGGATCGACAATAAATACCAGGGGCAACTCGGCCTCCTCTCCCGCGGCCAGGGGCTGGGAGTTGAAGCAGAAACACTCGGTCTTGTGAAAGTACCTTGCCGCGTTGCTGGGAGACACACTGGGGATCGCCTGGCCCACCATGTCCAGCTCCGTGGTGTTGCGGGCAAGGAAGGCGACAGGTACCGGCTGGCCCGGGTTGACCTTCACTTCGAATACCTTGGGAGCGAACTCCCAGGGCATCTCGCCATTGTTGGTGGCGACAAACTGCACCCGCACCGTCCTGCTCTCGTCCACCACCGCGTCGGTGGCCACATAGCGGCCGCCGGTCTTGCCGCCGATGCCCGTGACTTCACAGAACACGTCGTACAGCGGGGGCAGGACAAAAATGGCAAACAAAAACATGGCCACGGCCCCGGCCATCAGCCGGGCTACCAGAAAGCGATTGGTCTTTGCCTCCGCCATCGCCAGGTCTCCTTATTTCACTTCAGGAGGGGTGCTGAAGGTGTGGTAGGGCGCCGGCGTGGCCACAGTCCACTCCAGGCCTTCCGCACCCTCCCAGGTTTTGGGTTCGCTCACCGGCTTGCCGGCGACAATGGTGGCAATCACGTTGTAGAGGAACAGCAACTGGGCGGCGCCGTAGATAAAGGCGCCGACGCTGGACACCATGTTCCAGTCGGCAAACTGCAGGGAGTAGTCGGCATAGCGGCGGGGCATGCCGGCCAGGCCCAGGAAGTGCTGGGGGAAGAAGGTGATGTTGAAGCCGATGAAGGCCACCCAGAACTGGAGCTTGCCCATGGTTTCGTTGTACATGCGGCCGCACCACTTGGGCAGCCAGTAGTACACCGCCGCGGTTCCGGAGAACACCGCGCCGGCCACCATGACATAGTGGAAGTGAGCGACCACGAAGTAGGTGTCGTGGTACTGGATATCCGACGGCGCGATGGACAGCATCAGCCCGGTAAAGCCGCCGATGGTGAACAGGATCACGAAGGCGATGGCAAACAGCATCGGGGTTTCAAAGGTCATGGCACCCTGGAACATGGTGGCAATCCAGTTGAACACCTTCACCCCGGTGGGCACCGCGATCAACATGGTGGCGTACATGAAGTACAGCTCCCCCGTCAGCGGCATACCCACCGTAAACATGTGGTGGGCCCACACGATAAACGACAGGAAGGCGATGGCGGCGGTGGCGTAGACCATTGAGGAATAGCCGAACAGCGGCTTGCGGCTGAAGGTGGGGATGATCGCGGAGATCACGCCGAAAGCCGGCAGGATGATGATATACACCTCGGGATGGCCGAAGAACCAGAACACGTGCTGGAACAGCACCGGGTCACCGCCACCGGCGGCGTCGAAGAAGCTGGTACCGAAGTTGATATCCATCAGCATCATGGTGACCGCGCCCGCCAGTACCGGCATTACCGCAATCAGCAGGAAGGCGGTGATCAGCCAGGTCCACACGAACAGCGGCATCTTCATCATGGTCATGCCGGGGGCGCGCATGTTGAGCACGGTGGCGATGATATTGATGGAGCCCATGATCGAGGACGCACCCATGATGTGAACGCCAAAGATAAAGTAGTTGACCGTATCCGGCGCATAGGTGGTGGACAGGGGAGCGTAGAAGGTCCAGCCGAAGTTGGGCGCACCGCCCTCCATAAACAGGGTGGAGGCCAGAATCGCAAAGGCGAAGGGCAGGATCCAGAAGCTGAGGTTGTTCATCCTCGGCAGGGCCATGTCCGGCGCCCCGATCTGCAGGGGAATCATCCAGTTGGCCAGCCCCACAAAGGCGGGCATGATGGCGCCAAACACCATCACCAGTCCGTGCATGGTGGTCATCTGGTTGA
>CAZWUP010000180.1:0-6237 GCA_964637045.1 uncultured Porticoccaceae bacterium
ATCCGGGTATTGGTCGTCGGGGTGCGCGGCGAATCCCATGGGCGGGAGGCTAGCGTACTCGGCACCCAGCTCGAACCGGTCATACGGGCCATGCATCGGCCCGTGCTGGTAGTGAATCGCGATTTTCAACGCATACCGGAACGCTTGATGATTGCCTATGACGGTAGCGAGGCGGCAAGCAAGGGGCTGGACATGCTTACTTTGAGCCCCCTGTATCGCGGTATGGAGTGCCACCTGGTGCATGTGGGCGAGAACAGCAGCCGGGATCAGGACATACTTGCCGAAGGGGTGGCTATCCTCAAGCAGGCGGGGCTTGAGGTAACGGGTAGCAACCTGACCGGCGATGTCGAGGAGGCGCTGCTTCAGTATCAGCAAAGCCACAATATCGATTTGATCGTCATGGGTGCCTTCGGCCACAGTCGGTTGCGGGAGATCCTGTTTGGCAGCAGGACTCTGAGCATTCTCTCTAATGCCCGGATACCGCTGCTGCTTTTACGCTAATGGAAGCCCCGGCCTGGTTGAACTCCGGCGTGCCGGAATAGATCAGGCGGTCGGCGAACAGAAGAGGGGTCACTATTGAACAAGCGGTTTCTGGGTCATTATGCGCTCGCTATACATCAACCAATCTCGGGGCTGTGCCGGGATATTCGGCGCCTGACAAGAAGACTAAGGGGAAAGCAGGAGGACGGCTGCAACAGGTTAACCTGCCTAAAATGCACTGGAAGGACTGCTCGGGACAGCGGCGAGTACCTATCCATGAATATGACAACAAGAACAAGAACGTCAGGCCTACCTTCAAGCGATCCGCCATCGCTACCATCGGGTCAACAAAGCGGGCAAGGCAGTGATTCTTGACGAATTCTGCGCAGTGTGTGGTTACCACCGCAAATATGCCATTCGGCTGCTGTGCGACAGTCGCCAACCTCGCCGTCCTGTTGGTCGACCAGGACCCAGGCCCCTCTACAACTCGCCAGCACTGCTGACGGCGCTCACACGCCTATGGTTCGCCACGGATCAAATGTGTTCCAAGAAACTCCATGCCGCTTCCCGCTCTGGCTACCAGGCTACGAAGCCTGCTACGGCCCACTGCCAGACACCGAACGCGGACTCTTACTGGCTGTCAGCCCTGCCACCCTCGATCGCCTGCTCAAGCCTCTGCGCGTCCGAGAAGGCCGCAAAGGGCTTGCAGGCACTCGGCCCGGCAGTCTGCTCAAGCAGCAGATCCCCATCCGCACTCACCACTGGGACGTCACCCAACCCGGGTTTGTCAGGCCGATACCGTCGCTCACTGTGGCAACAGTCTCAACGGGCACTTCGTCTGGTCACTGACCCTGACTGACATTCACACCACCTGGACCGAGATACTCGCCACCTGGAACAAGGGCGCCGTCGGCGTGCTGGCGCAGATTCAGGACATCGAAGCCGCCCTGCCTTTTGCGCTACAGGGATTCGATTGCGACAATGGCGCCGAATTCCTCAACCATCACCTGCTGCGCTACTTCACCGAACAGCCCAGGTCCATCGCCTTGACCCGATCACGGCCCTACCGCAAAAACGACAACGCCATGTCGAGCAGAAAAACAGGACCCATGTGCGCCACCTCTTTGGCTATGACCGATTGGAACAGGCAGATCTCGTCCCCCTAATTAACGACCTCTACGCCCACGAATGGTCGCTCTACCAAAACCATTTCTGTCGCGCCATGAAGCTCACCGACAAGCAGCGGATCAACGCCCGCTATATCAAGCGATATGATCAGCCACAAACGCCTTACCAGCGTGTCATGAACTGTGAACAGGTGGCAGTCGAGGTGAAATCATCCCTCCAGACCCTTCACGACTCGCTCAACCCCTTTATACTCAAACAGCAGATCGAGGCAAAACTCAGGACCATTTTCCACTCTGTCACGGTTACCTCGAATGTGAGGCAACGCCTTTGAATTTAGGAAACCTTCGGTAACCTTTTGCTATGAGTCAATGCGTAACGACGATAAGGAAGAGATGGGGCTTTTTTCAACAGCCTGCTTAGACCTTTGCTAGGGTCTACGATAGCTGCTATGTATGTAATAAAAAGCCATTGACTGCAAAGCAACATAGTAAGCTCATGGAGCTTACTATGTTGCTGGACGGACATCCCGAGCAGCGACCGAAATTGTAGGAGTGAAACCAAACACAGCCATTCGGAATTTGATGCGAGTCAGGTGGTTCATTGCTTCCATGCTCCCCGACTTTGAATTGTCGGGATAATTGAAAGCGGATGGAAGTTAGCCATTTCAGTCTCTTTATTTTTGACCTCCCGTTAAAAAATCACTTTTTCCTGATTTTAATGGGATTGTATTATTCGTTGAGATTGACTTCCTGCCACGCTGGATCAAGCAACTGGATCTCACCATCCACGACCTTGCCAAACAGTACCGTGCTGTTGAACAGCCGGTTGAAGGGGGGTGTCTTTTCCTCTGTGGTGGTCAGCGGTGCCATGGCGTCAGCCACCACAAAGCCATCAAGATTTTCCATGCGTGTCTTGACGGTGGTTGCGGTTATATCCTCGGGGGGAGTGTCTTTCATAATCGCGTAGACGGTCTGTACCGCCAGCCAGCCCTGCAGCGAAAAGCCATTGAGCTTTGCCTCCGGGGCCGTTGCCTTCATGTCTTCTAGAAATCGCTCGATGCTCTCGCCACCGGCGGTAATGGGGCGAAAGGGTGTGGCCACCAGCACGCCTTCGGCAGTGGCACCCAGCTGTTGAATGGTAGCGGGGGGCAACGATGCCATGGTCACCGCGATGGGTTTGTTGGGGTCGGCCTGACGCAAGGCGGTGATGGTGCGCGCCGCCTGATCGGCGTTCATGCCGAGTACCACGCCATCGCTGTCCTGAAAAATCGCCTGGGCATAGATGGAATAATCCGGCGCCCCCAGGGGCACCAGGGTCATGCCCACCAGCTCGCTGTCAGTTCCCTTGATGCCAGCCCGCACAAAGGGTTCACCGGAGGCGCCGGCGGGGCTGTCCACCGCCGCCAGACGAATGCGTTTGACCCCCTGATTGGCGAGCATCTTCGCCGCGCCCGCCACTGTGCCGGGGGAACCGGTCTGCAGGGGAAAGGCAGCAGAGCTGGCGAAATCCCGCGGCATGATGGGGTTGTGACCAATGCTGGCGATACCCGCCTGCTCCAATACCGGCATGATCATATCGCCGAAGTTACTGGTGTTGCCCACCGTGGCCACCACCCCATCCCGCGCCGCCTTGCGGGCACACTTGGTGGCCTCGTTGGCATCGTTCTTGTCATCGCAGATCTCCACCCGCAATAACCGTCCATTGAGACCACCAGCGGCATTGATACTGGCCACAGCGGCACGCACAGCATCTGCCGCTTCCGAGATCGGTGTGGCATTGGCGGTGTCGGTAATCTGGCCGATATACATCAGGCGGATAGCATCCTCGCTATCGCTGCCCGTGGTTTTCGAACCCTCATCAACACAGCCTGCAAGCAGGCTCAGAGCGAGGACAGCGGCAAGCCCTGATTGACGCAATAGTGGTTTTCTCATGGCAGTATCCTCAGGATTCGGTCGTTTCAGTGGCCTGGTGGCCAAACAGATAGGCAGCTTCAATATCGGTGGACTGGCGCTTCAGCTCTTCAGCGGTACCCGCCAGCACCACCTTGCCGTGATTGAGTATATAGGCGCGGTCGCACACATTGAGCGCCTGTGAAACATGTTGTTCCACCAGCAGCACCCCCACACCGCGATCAGCGGCTTGCCGCAGGCTCGCCAGCAAGCGCGACACGATTTGCGGCGCCAGCCCCATGGAGAGTTCGTCTGCAATCAGCACCTTGGGGCGTGCCGCCAGGCTGCGGGCCATGGCCACCATCTGCTGCTGACCGCCTGACAGCAACCCCGCCTGGCGCGACAGGTGGGGTTCCAGTTCCGGAAACAGTGCGATGGCATCCGCCACCGAGCCGCCCCGCAGGCGCAGGTTGTCGCGGGTGCTGAGGCCAAAGATCAGCGAGCGTTCGTCGGTGATAAAACTCAGCCCTGCCCGCACCCGCTCGTAGAGGGGCGCCTTGCATTCCTGCCCCAGCAGCCAGGTGCTGCCCTTGATGGGGGGCAACTCACCAGCCAGGGTCAGCATGCTGGTGGTCTTGCCGGAGCCATTGGGGCCGAACAGGCAGACGATTTCACCGGCTGCGACCTGTAGATCGAGATCGTGCACTACCGCCTGGCCCCGGTAACCGGCACTGAGATTGCGGGCTTCCAGCAAAAAATCACTCATGGCTATGCCCTCCAAGATAGGCTTTGATGACGACTGGATCACGGCTGATGTCGGCGGGCGTACCCTCGGCCAGCTTGTTGCCGAAATCCAGCACCACCACCCTGTCGCAAACATCCATGACCAGGCCCATATCGTGCTCAACCAGCAGGATGGACATACCCCGCTCCCGCGCCAGCCAGCGAATGATCTCGCCCAACTCGCGGGTTTCAGTGCTGTCGAGACCGGCGGCCGGTTCGTCCATCAGCAGCACGGAGGGGTTGCCCGCTACCGCCCGCGCCAGACCCAGCAGACGGCGCTGGCCAAAGCTCAGCTCCTGCGGGTACTCATCCAGGTGGGCACCCAGCTCGAATGCCTGAATGGTGTGTTGCACTGTGGCCGGGAAGGCGGCAGTGCGGGGCCGCACCAGATCCATAAAATAGTGACTGCGGGCGCGTGAATCACAGGCCACGCGAATGTTGTCTGCCACCGTCAGATCATCAAACAACTCAAGGCTCTGGAACGAACGGCCCAGGCCGCCGCGGGCGCGCTCCATGGGTGACAGGGCTGTGTAGTCAGCACTGTCGAGTTTAATGCGCCCGTCGCTGGCAACAGTAAAGCCGGTAACGGCGTCGATCAGGGTGGTCTTGCCGGCACCATTGGGTCCGATCAGACCCACCACCTGGCCGGGTTCTACCCTGAAACTCACCTGGTTGAGAGCGACCAGACCGCCAAAGCGCACGCTCAGATTGTCTATCACCAAGGTTTTCGCCGCGCAGCGAGGTGTCTTGACCACACCCTGTTCAGCAAGCGGAGCCGCTGTTGGAGGGTTTTTCTTGCGGCGAAGGCGGTCGCCCAACCCCGCAAACACCTCGGCAATACCGTTGGGATGGGCCAGCACAATCACGATGGCGCCAATACCCACCGCCATGAACTGCCACTCCTTGAGGTCGAACAGGTGGGAAAAGACCTCGTTGAGCACACCGCCAAAGAACAACATGCCGCCAATGATGGCGCCGCCAATAAAGCCGATGCCGCCAAGAAAGGTCTGCATCAGCGCAGGGATCGACTCGAAAGGTGAAAACCCCGCATCGAAACGCACATTGGGATAGCGGAACGCGCCCAGCACTCCGCCTGTAGCGGCGATGCCCGCGCCCAGGGCAAAAGCGTAGACCTTGGCGCCCATCACACTGATTCCCAGCGATGATGCTGCGCGTTCATTGGAGCGCGTTGCCAGCAGGCGGCGACCGGTAACTCCCCGCCGCACATTGACCACCAGCAGGGCGCAGAGGGTGAAAAACACCAGCACCAGCAGGGCGTAGCGCTCTGGATACAGAATGGAGTCGAGACTGACCCCAAACAGGCTCGGGGTTTGTACCTGGGTGCCGCCAAAGCCGCCGGTGTAGTCGATATTCTTGAACACCAGGCTGTCGAGGGCGAGGCCCAAGCCCAGCGTAACGATGGCCAGATTCACCCCTCGCGTGCGCAGGGCAGGCAGGGCAAACAGCACACCCACCACGATGGTTACCACCAGGGCAATGACAAACACCACAGGGAACGACAAGCCGTACACAGCCGCCAGACGCGCCGACACAAAGGCTCCCATCCCCGCCATGGCGTACTGGGCCAGGGACACCTGACCGGCCAGACCGGTCACCACCACAATAGACAGGAACACAGTGGCAGCGAGCAACGTACCCGTAATGCTGTTCACCCAGTCTTCTGACAGGGTAAAAATCAGTAACAACGTAATGAGAAAGCCCGCCAACGCCACCCACCCCGGAGGCCTGGCGGCACCCACTCTCGGCAGGCGGTCGGTAAGAAAGCCCCGCAGGGGCAGGGCACGACCACGGAACACCATCACCGCCACAATCACCAGAAAGGGAATGGCCGCAGACCAGCCAGTACCCGCGTCGAAATAGCCGATCAGCGCTTGGGCCACACCGATGATCAGCCCCCCCAGCAACGTCAGGGGAAAGGACACAAAGCCCCCCACCA
>CAZWUP010000181.1:0-6157 GCA_964637045.1 uncultured Porticoccaceae bacterium
GGCAGCGCCAGCGGTTGTCCCTGGCGGTGGCGATGATCCACGGCCCGGAGATGCTGATCCTCGACGAGCCCACGTCGGGGGTCGATCCCGTGGCCCGGGATGGCTTCTGGCGGATCATGGTGGATCTTGCCCGCAACGACGGGGTGACCATCTTTATTTCCACCCACTTCATGAACGAGGCGCAGCGCTGTGACCGCATCTCCCTGATGCACGCCGGCCGGGTGCTGGTCACCGACACCCCGCAAAACCTTATCGACAGACGCCAGGCCAAGTCACTGGATGATGCCTTCGTCGCCTACCTGGAGGACGAAGTGGCCCGCCAGGCGCGGGAGCAGGTACACCCCGCCGCGGGTGATGGTACCGCCGCGGCCGAGGCGTCTGACCTGGCGACGGGGCAGGCCCTGGCCACCTCCCGCCACAAGCCGCCCCGGTTCAGTCGCCGGCGCCTGTACAGTTATTCGCGTCGCGAAACCCTGGAGCTGTTGCGCGACCCCATTCGCCTCACCCTGGCCATGGTGGGCACCCTGATCCTGATGTTCGTGGTGGGTTATGGCATCACCATGGATGTGGAGGATCTCACCTTTGCGGTGCTCGATCGCGACCAGACCGCCACCAGCCGCGACTATGTGCTCAACCTGTCGGGCTCGCGGTACTTTGTCGAGAAGCCACCCTTGGCCGGTTATGGGGAGCTGGAGCGGCGTATGCGCAGCGGTGAAATCAGCCTGGCCATCGAGATTCCCCCGGGTTTCGCCGCTGACCTCGCCCGCGGCCGAGCGGTGCAGATCGGCGCATGGATAGATGGCGCCATGCCGAGCCGGGGCGAGAACATCAGCGGCTACGTGCAGGGCATGCACAGCCACTGGCTGACCGGGAAGGCGCGGGAGGCGCTCGGCTCCAGTGCCCTGGCTCAACCCGCCACGGTGGAGACCCGCTACCGCTACAACCCCGACGTCAAGAGCCTGGTGGCCATGGTGCCAGCGGTGATCCCCCTGTTGCTGATGCTGATTCCCGCCATTCTCACCACCCTATCGGTGGTGCGGGAAAAGGAGCTGGGCTCGATCGTCAATCTCTACGTTACCCCGGTGAACCGGTTGGAATTCCTGCTCGGCAAGCAGTTGCCCTATGTGGCTTTGGGGATGCTCAATTTTCTTTTGCTGGTGATCTGCGCGGTGGCGATTTTTCGGGTACCCCTCACCGGCAGTTTTCCCACCCTGGCGTTGGCCGCGTTACTTTATGTGTTTTGCGCCACCGCCCTGGGCTTGGTGATCTCCACCTTTACCCGCAGCCAGATCGCCGCGCTGTTCGGCACCGCCATCCTCACCCTGGTGCCCGCTGTGCAGTTTTCCGGGATGATCGACCCGGTTTCCTCCCTTGAAGGCATCGGTCGTATGGTGGGCGACATCTACCCCGCCACCCACTTCCTCACCATCTCGCGGGGAGTGTTTTCCAAGGGGTTGTCATTTGCGGATCTCCACGATCCCCTGCTGGCGCTGGCGGTCGCAGCGCCATTGCTGCTGGCGGCGGGCACCCTGTTGCTTGCAAAGCAGGAGCGCTGAGATGGCCCTGGCGAACATTCTGCATCTGGGGGTCAAGGAGTTGCGCAGCCTGGGCCGCGACCCGATGATGCTGGTGCTGATCGTCTACGCCTTCACCCTGTCGGTGTACACCGCGGCCACCGCCATGCCGGAATCCCTCAACAGGGCGCCCATCGCCATCGTCGACGAGGACCGTTCGCCCCTGTCGGCGCGCATCGTCGACGCTTTCTACCCCCCGTACTTCTCGCCTCCGGTGCTCATCCACCAGGACGAGATGGACGCCCGCATGGATGCCGGGTTCGACACCTTCGCCCTCAATATTCCCCCTCACTTCCAGCGCGACCTGTTGGCGGGGCGGCAGCCGGAAATCCAGCTCAATGTGGACGCCACCCGGATGGGGCAGGCGTTCACCGGCAACGGCTATGTCCAGGCCATCGTCAGCGGCGAGATCGCCGCCTTTGTCGACCGTCACCGCGGTGACGATACTCCCCCGGTGGAACTGGTGCTGCGGGCCAGCTTCAACCCGGAACTCAACAAGGTGTGGTTTGGCTCGGTGATGGAGGTGATCAGCAATATCACCATGCTGGCCATCGTGCTCACCGGGGCGGCGCTGATCCGGGAGCGGGAGCACGGCACCGTGGAGCACCTGTTGGCCATGCCGGTGACACCCTTCGAGATCATGGCTGCCAAGGTGTGGGCCATGGTGGTGGTGGTGTTGGCGGCCACCACCCTGTCCCTGACCCTGGTGGTGCGGGGCTGGCTGGGGGTGCCAATCGAGGGTTCGGTCACACTGTTTCTGGCGGGGGCGGTGCTGCACCTGTTCGCCACCACATCCCTCGGCATCTTCCTCGGCACGGTGGCGCGCTCCATGCCTCAGTTTGGGCTATTGCTGATGCTGATCCTGTTGCCGCTGCAAGTGCTTTCAGGGGGAATCACCCCCAGGGAGAGTATGCCCGACGCGATTCAGTACCTGATGCTGCTGGCGCCCAACACCCATTTTGTGATGCTCGCCCAGGGGATCCTCTACCGGGGGGCGGGCTTCGGGGTGGTGTGGCCCCAGTTTGTCGCCCTGCTGATTATTGGCACCGCCCTGTTTTCGCTGTCCCTGACGCGGTTTCGCAGAACCATCGGCAGCATGGCCTAGCAGCCTGTGGCCATGGGGGTTTGCCGTGGTCCCGCCCGCACTACGACCGCGATTTGGGCAGCCCCAGGCCGTGCTCGGCGACCAGGCTGCGCTGGATCTCGCTGGTGCCGCCGTAGATGGTGGTGCCAATGGCCTGACGGTAGCCGATCTCCACATGGCCGAGGCCGAGGTTGCCCTGCACCAGGGACTCCGGCGCCGCCAGGTCCATCAGGTCCATGGCGTCCCGCTGATAGTACTCGGTGGAAAACACCTTGGACATGGGACCCATGTGCACCCGGTTGGGGATATTGTTCTCCAGTGCCCAAAAGGCCCGGTAGCACAGGGCCCGGGCAACCTGGGTGTGCACCGCCACCGCGGCCAGCCGGCGGCGCACATCGCCGCGCTCGATCGCGGCCTGACCGTTGCGGAAACTGGATTGCGCCCAGGCCACCGCCTGCTTGAGCATGTGGCTGAAGCCGATGCGGTAGTGGTCGCCGGTGTGCTCCAGCTCCATGGTGGACATCATCACCGCCATGGCGCCATTGACCTCGCCGACCCGGTAGCTGTCGGGGATGCGCACGTTGGACAGGTAGGTGATGTTGGTGCGTTCGTCCTGGAGGGTGTGGACCGGCTGGATCTCGATACCCGGGGTGTTCATGGGCACCAGGAACATGGTCATGCCCTTGTGCTTGGGCAGCTCCGGGTCGGTGCGGGTGAGCAGGAAAATGTAGTGGGCGATATTGCCCAGGGTGGTGAAGATCTTCTGGCCGTCGATCACCCAGTGGTCGCCGTCCCGCACTGCCCGGGTCTTGGCGGCGTAGACGTCGGAGCCGCTGTGGGGCTCGGAAAAGCCCAGGCAGGCGAGGGCCTCGCCACGGGCGAACTCACCGATCACCCGCGCCTTGATCTCGGGCTGGGCGAAGCGCATCACGATCTGCGCCACCTGGTTGGTGATGGGGCCCGTCAGGCGCTCCCAGTTGTACTCCTCGAAGACCTCGTTGAGGGCGGCCATGTCGAAGGCGCTGACGCCGCGGCCGCCGAACTCCACCGGCCAGTGGGGGAAACGCAGCCCCGCCGCGGCCAATTGCTTGCAGAAGCCCTCGTCGTAGCCGGCCTCGGAGTGGTGGGCCTTGGCCCGCAGCTCGGGGGTGAGGTTGGCCTCGAAGAAGGCGCGCACCTCGGCGGCAAACCGGCGCCCGCTCTCGCCGTAACTGAAATCGAGATCCACCTGGCCGGCCTCCGGCAGGGCCACTGCCTTGCCGCACCACAGGCGTTCGCCGACCTCGTCCAATTCCCCCTCCGGGTCACCGCCCACCAGGGCCCAGGCCTTGGCGCGGCGGTAGTAGAGCTGGATGTCGTATTCCAGGGACACCCCGTAGCCGCCGAAGGTGCGCAGGGCCTTGGTGGCGGTGGCGGCGGCGGCCTTTGCCGCCCACCAGCGGGCCATGGCCAGGGTGGCGGCGGCGTCGGCCTCGCCGTTGGCAATGGCCCACACCGCCTGCAGCACCAGCAGTTGGGCGCCATCACACTCGGCGAGGGCGTCGGCCAGGGGGTGGGCAACGCCCTGGTAGCCGCCGATGGGGCGGCCGAACTGGATGCGTTCGCCGGCGTACTGGGCGGCCAGTTTCAAGGCCTGGTGGCCGAGGCCCACCAGCATTGCGGCGTTGAGCAGTTTCCACTCCTCGCGGGCGGCGTCGAACAGGGTGCGGGCGCTATCGCCCTCGGCGAGCACGGTGACCTTGCCGCCGAGGCTGGCGGGGGTGCCCACCGCCAGGGCGGCGCTGCCCAGGTTGGCTCCGCCGGGGGCGATGCCCTCCACCAGCAGCAGGCGGCCATCCGCCAGGGCCAGGTGATAGCGGGCGCAGCCGGCCCCTGGCCAGGCTGCCGGGGTGTCGCCGTCGATGGCGCTGGGCACCAGGGCCACCAGCTCCCCTGCCGCCATCTCGGCGAGGGCGGCGGCGGCGTCCTCACCCGGTGTTCTGGCCAGCAGGGCGGCGGCGGTGATCGCCTCCGCGAGGGGCACCGAGGCCAGGTGGCGGCCGGCTTCCTCCGCCACCAGTACCGCCTCCACCAGGCCCATGCCGCTGCCGCCGGCGTCCTCGGCCACCCGCATCAGGGGGATGCCGAGGGCCACCAGTTGCTGCCACAATCCGGGGTCAAAGCCGGTGTCCTCGGCGGCACGGACCCGGGCCGGGGAGGACTCGGTGTGGAACAGGCGGGCAACGCTGTCCCGCAGGAGATTCTGGTCTTCGCTGAATGCCAACTTCATGGGATATCCGTCGTGGTGGGTTGGAAAAATCAGTGGGGGCTGCGGTCGATCAGGGTGTCGCACCGCGCCAGGTGCCAGTCGCTGTCGCCGAAGCGCTGTTCGAAGGCGAGCATCGCCTTGTAGTGGTGGCCCACGGCGTACTCCTCGGTGGTGGCGATGCCGCCGTGGAGCTGGATCCCCTGGGCCGTGACCCAGCGCGCGGCCTTGCTGATCAGCACCTTGGCGGCGGACACGGCGGCGGGGCGCTGCGCCGGGTCGTCGAACAGGGACAGGGCGCGGCAGAGCATGGCCCGGGCCTGCTCGGTCTCCACCAGCATTTCCGCCATGCGGTGCTGGAGGGCCTGGAACTGGGCCAGGGGCTTGCCGTACTGGACCCGGGTCTTGAGGTAGTCGGCGGTCATCGCCATTACGGTTTCCATGGCCCCCAGGGCGCTGCCGCAGCCGGCGATGATGCTTTTGTCGATGGCGAGGGCCAGGGCGTCCCGGGCGGCCTGGCCCCGCAGCAGCAGGGCGTCGCCGGGGACACTCACCCCGTCGAGGCGGACATCGGCGGCGCGGCTGCCGTCGATCAGCCGGTAGTTGGTGCGGCTGAGCCCGGCGCTGTCGGCGGCCACCGCGAACAGGCCAAGCTCCCCCCCCTCGAGGCGGGCGCCGACCACCAGCAGGCCGGCGTTGTGGCCGCCGAACACCAGGTGTTTGGTCCCCTCCAGGCGCCAGCCGTCGCCCGCCGCGGTGGCGGTGGTGGCCAGGGGGGTGTCGAACTCGCAGCGGCCGCCGCCTTCGATATGGGCGAGGGCGGCGAACAGCTCACCTCCGGCGATGCGTGCCAGCAGGCTGTCGGCGTGGGGGCTGGTGGCGCTGGCCAGCAGGCTGCCACAGAGGACACTGGTGTCCACCACAGGTTCGATCACCAGGCCCCGGGCCAGCTGCTCCGTCAGCAGGGCCAGCTCGACCACCCCCCAGTCGAGGCCGCCGGCCCGCTCCGGGAGGGTCAGGGCCAGCCAGCCAAGATTGGCGAAGTTCCGCCAGTGCTCCCGGCTGAAGCCGTCGTCGCCGCGGCTGGTCTGGCGGCGCTGTTCCAGGTCGCAGTTGTCGCGCACATAGCGGGCCGCGGCATCCACCAGCATGCGCTGTTCGTCGTTGAGGGCAAAATCCATGGTCGTTTCCCCGGGCTAGAGGCCGAAGGCCACTTTGGCGATGATGTTTTTCTGCACCTCCATGGCGCCGCCA
>CAZWUP010000182.1:0-6055 GCA_964637045.1 uncultured Porticoccaceae bacterium
CTCGGGATTCACCCCCTGGCTGTACAGGTTCATGGCCATGGTGACGATGTCCATGTTGCCGGTGCGCTCGCCGTTGCCCAGCAGGGTGCCCTCGATGCGGTCGGCGCCCGCCAGCACCCCCAGCTCGGCGGCCGCCACGGCGCAGCCCCGGTCGTTGTGGGTGTGCAGGGAGACGATGATGCTGTCCCGCCGGGCGACGTGGGTGCAAAAGTACTCCACCTGGTCGGCAAACACATTGGGGGTGCTGCTCTCCACGGTGGCGGGCAAATTGATGATACAGGGCCGCTCGGGGGTGGGCTGCCAGACCTGGATCACGGCATTGCACACCTCCACCGCATAGTCCCACTCGGTGTTGGAAAAGCTCTCCGGCGAGTACTGGAACACCCACTCGGTATCGGGGTGTTTTGCCGCCTCCCGCGCGACCAATTCGGCGCCGCGCACGGCGATGGCCTTGATGGCCTCGCGGTCGTCGCGGAAGACCCGCTCCCGCTGCACGGTGGAGGTGGAGTTGTAGACGTGAACCACCGCCCGGCGCGCCCCCTTGAGGGACTCGAAGGTGCGGGTGATCAAGTCCTCCCTGGCCTGCACCAACACCTGCACGGTGACATCGGCGGGAATCTTGTGGTTGTCGATCAACCAGCGCACAAAGTCGTAGTCCGGCTGGCTGGCGGAGGGAAAGCCCACTTCGATCTCCTTGAAGCCCACTTTCACCAGCAGATCCCACAGCCGCTGCTTTTGCACCACGGTCATCGGCTCCAGCAGCGCCTGATTGCCGTCCCGCAGGTCGACGCTGGCCCAGATGGGCGCCTTGACGAGGGCGTTGTTGGGCCACTGGCGGTTGGCCATGGCCAGGGCCTGGGTGGGGCGGTACTTTTTGTGGTCAAAACTGGGGCTGTGGTCAAACGCCTGGGTGCTGGTCACGGTGCTGCTCCTGCTGTCGCTGAATGCTTGGGTGTAGCCCGTCCTGTCCTGTTCCTGTTGAGAACCGAGACTCTCGACCCCTCGCGGTGGGAGTGGTCGCTGCCCGCTACCTGGTGGGTTTTGGGTTGCCGCTGACGACGGGTTGGCGGCGACGCTGTCCGCGCTTTACGAACAGTCATAGAGTACCCCCGACCCCCGGGCAGATGGTTGCGAATTTTCGGCGATTTGGACACGTTGCGCAATTATCTGCCACAATATTTCAGTCATACGAAATAATTGGACAGACCACCCCAATCCGGAGACTCATGTGAACCTCGATCGCTACGACCAGCGCATCCTCGAGCTGCTGCAACAGGACGGCCGCCTCACCAACCAGGATCTGGCGGACCGCATCGGCCTCTCCCCATCACCCTGCCTGCGCCGGGTGCGGGCACTGGAGGACGGGGGCATCATCACCGGCTACCGCGCCCTGGTGGATGCCCGCAAGCTGGGCCTTACCCTCACCGCTCTGGTGCATATCTCCATGGATCGCCACACCCCGGAGCGCTTCGCCAACTTCGAGGACAAAGTGGCGGCGCTGCCCGAGGTGCTGGAGTGCCTGTTGATCACCGGCCAGGCCGCCGACTACCAGCTCAAGGTGATCGTCAAGGATATGGACGCCTACCAGCACCTGCTGCTGGACAAGATCACCCGCATCGAGGGGGTGAGCGGGGTGCATTCCAGCTTTGTGATGCGCGCCGTGGTGGACAGGACGGCACTGCCGGTTGGCGGTTGATCAGCGCCGCGGCCAGCCCATGCCGGACAGGGCCAGCGGCAGAGATCGCGGTTGTCGGCAACAGCGCTCCAGCTCAAGGTTGCGCCGCCACCTTGAGGGCCTGGAGATCCCGGGGGGCGACCCCCAGATCGCGCCAGTTGTCGGGGTGGCAGGTAAACAACAGGACCTGGTGGCGGCGCGCCGCGTCGAAGAGAATCCGCTTCATCTGGGCGAGGCGCTGGGGGTCGCTGTGGACCAGGGCGTCATCGAGGATGAGGAGGGTGGGGCGACCGGCCTCCAGCAGCATGTCGGCATAGGCCAGGCGGCTGATTAGGCCCATCTGCTCCCGGGCGCCGAAACTGAGGGCATCGAGGTCGCCGCCCTCCGCTGCGGCGCCGCCCCGCACCAGGCGCTGCGGAACCAGATCGTCGTCCATCTCCAGCTGGGCACCGGGAAACAGCAGCTGTAAATAGTGGTTGAGGTGGCGCTGCAGGGGGGCGTGAAGGCGCCGGGTAAGGGCCTGGCGCCGGTCCCGCAGCAGCTGCAAAAGCAGGTCCAGTGCCGCGGCGCGACGGTGGAGTTCGGCACCCCGGCGGGCGCTCTGTTCGAGGGCCAAGGCCTGCTCGGCGCGGGCCTCCTCCAGGCCCTGGGCACCCATCACCTCCAGCTTGCTCTCCAGGGCGCGGATATCCAGGGCGCGCTGGCTGGCGGTGCTTTCCAGGGCATTGGCGGTCCCCGTGAGGCGCTCGATATCCTGGCTGAGGATATCGGGATTGGCGGCGTTGATCTGCGCTTCCCTGTGGGCGAGGGCCTGTTCCAGCGCGGACTCCCGCGCCTGCAAGTCGATAAGCTGCCTGTTGGCCTCGGCGAGTTGCTGCTGGCGCTCCGGGGCCTCAATGACCCTGGCAAGCCTGTCCAGCTCCCCCTCGGCGGCGCCGACGGCCTGCTCCGCAAGCTGCAGCCCGGCCCGGTGGTCGGCCTCCGCCGCTTCCGCCTGCTTCAGGTGTTCATGGGCTTTTTCCGACTCGACCTCCGCCACCGCCAGGCTGGGCAGCTGCGCCGCCGGCTCCGGCAGAGACGCCTGTTGCTCACGCCGTTCTTCCAGCTGTTTTTTGTTGAGGGCCAGGTTCTGGGCCAGGGCATCCACACCCTGGGGGGCGAGAAGTTTCAGGGTTTTCTCGCCGCTCTCGATCTCCTCCGCCAGGCGGCGGCAGCTGTCGGCACGGGCCTCCGCGTCCTCGAGGGACGCCACCCGCAGCGCCCGCAGCAGGCCGTCGATGGTATCCGTCAGTTGCCGGCCCCTGCGGGCGAGTTCCGCCAGGTCCTGGCCGCCGGGGAGGATGCGAAGCTGCCCGGCACCGGGAATATCCAGGGTGGCGGCCTCCAGCAACAGGCGCTCACCCTGGCCCTCCAGGCCCTCTCCATCGAGGGCCAGAACCTTGCCCGGCTGCAGCCGGTATTCCACCCTGGTGGCGGCAGCCCGCTGCTCGATGGCCAGATCCTGCTGCTGGCGGACAGCGGCCCGCAGGCGCTTCAGGTCGGCGTCGGCAACCGCCTGGCGCCGCGCCTCCTCCCGCTGCTGACCCAGGCGCTTGACAATACCCTGTGCCTGCTCCCACCGCTGCGCCTCATCCCCAAGCTGAGTCTCCAGCTGGCTGAGCTCCCGTCGCAGGCGCTCGCCGAGCTCCTCCTGTCGCGCAGCATTTACCAGCTCACGGGCCCGTTGATAGCTACTTTTCGCCTCTGCCGTGTGCTTGCCTACGGCTTCACCCCTTTCCCGCAGGCGCCGCTCCTCGGCAACCGCCAGCTGGTGGGCGCGGCGGCGCTCCGCCAATTCGCCCTGTTGCTCCGCGAGACTTTGCAGCTGACGGCGGCACATAGCCTGGCTGTCGCGGCAGGCCGCCAGCGCCTGTTGCTCGCGGGTTTGCTCCCGCTGCCAGGATTCCACCTCCCGCAGCCGGGCTTCGGCCTCGCTGGCCTCGTTGCGGTAGCGCAGCCAGGGCATGTCCCGGTCTTGCTGTTGCTGGCTGCGCAGTTCCGCGAGGCGGTCCACCAGCTGGGCATAGTTGGCGATCTGGCTATCCAGTTCAGCCAGGGCGGCTGCGCCGGATTCCCGGTCCTTGAGGGCCTTGGCGTACTCGCCCGTGGGCCGACCGGTGCCGGTGAGCAGCACACCCCGCTCCGCCTCCAGGCGGGCAATCAGGTTGTCGCCGGCGCTGCTGGCCACTTCGCCAAGGGTGGAGCCCAGCGCGGACTTGAGGTGACCTCCGGCATCCCTGACTGCCTGCTGCACCTCCTGGCCCGCGCCCTGTTCGATCCACAGCAGACCGGGAATGCCCCAGTGCTCCGGCTTGCTGGCGCCGCGCCCGGGGAACTGAAAACCCAGCAGCTCCGCCAGCTTGTCCTCGGCCTCCTCGCCGGCAAAGGACCGGCTGCCCACCTGCAGGTCGCAGCGCTTCTGCTTGAGAAAGCGCTTTGCCAGATACCAGCGCTCCCCCTGCCAGAGGAATTCCACCGTCACCTGGGGGGCGGCGGCGGAGTCGCCCCAGGGCTGGAGGTCGTCCACACTGCTGGACTTGTAGCGTTCAAAGAAAGCCGCGCGGATCGCCCGCACCAGGGTGCTCTTTCCGGATTCGTTGGCCCCGGCAAACAGGTTGATGCCGTCGTCAAGGCGATCGATCACCAGCGGCTGGCGGAACTGGCGGAACTGTTCGACGCGAATGTGCTGAATCTTCACGGCGCCGACCCCGGCCCCTGGGCATCCCTGAGCAGCTGGGTGAGAATCACCAGGGCATCGCGGGCGGTTTCACCCTGGGGGCCCTGCTGGGCCTCCCGCAGTTCAGTGAGCACCTCCCCCACGAAGCCGTCGGCCCGCAGGGCGGCAATATCCTCATCTGTGGGTTCCAGCCGCAGATCCGCGGTATCCCAGGTGAGACTGCGGTGGCGGGCCTCGGCTACGGAAAGGGCCTGGTGCAGGCGCTGATGCCCCCCCAGGTCGAGTTGCCCGGACACCCTGAGATCCAGGACAGCCTGTGGCGGCAGGCTCTCCAGCCGCTGGATCAACTGGTGGAGGTCGGAAGCCACTGTCAGCTCCACCTGCCACTGATGCCAGGAATACTGCCCCACGGGGCGCGCTGCCACCTGCGGCACCGCGCCGGGGCCATCGATAGTCACCAGCAGCACCTGACCGGCGCCGTTGTCCTTGAAGCGCTCCTGCTCTGGGGTGCCGCTATACCAGGTGCGGTCGTCGATGCACTTGGTGCCGTGCCAGTCACCCAGCGCCAGATAATCCAGCCGGGCTCGGCGGGCCCGGTCCTGGGCGATGGGATTGGGGGAGTCGATGTCGGCGGCGAGAACACCTTCCACGCTGCCGTGGGCCAAACCCAGGCGCAGCAGGCCCGGGGCGGTCGCCGCACCGTCGAACCACGCCGTGAGGTCGCCATAGGTGTGGCGCTGGGTGAGGGGTGCGGCAAGCACCGCAAGTCCGGCCTCGGGTATCTCGATAACCCCCGCCTCCAGGGCGAGGTGCACATTGGCGGGCACGGCGCCGAGGCGCAGAGCCCGGGTCCATACGCTCTCCGCCAGGGCCGCGTCGTGGTTGCCGGGGATCATCACCCAGGGGCCGGGGTAGGCTTGCAAGGCGTTGAACAGGCGGCGAACGGTGCGCTCCGACACGGTCTGGGCGTCGAAGACGTCCCCCGCCACCAGTACCCCATCGACACCTTCTGTCGACGCCAGTTGGGCGATGGCGCCGACAGTGGCCAGGCGGGCCTCCGCCAGGGCGAGGGCGTCATCGGGGGCAAAGCGGCTGTACTGGCGGCCGATCTGCCAATCCGCGGTGTGCAGAAAACGTGGCATCAATGGTTCTCCCTGTCTGATACCCCGGTGGCGGGTTCCTCCCTTCTCACTGCCAGGGCCACTTGCCCGTCAGCTCCACCTCCAGGGTGAAACTGAGGAAGGTGCGGATCAGCACCACCAGGGCCAGCACCCCGACTTTTTCGAAGGTGAGGTCGAAGGCTACGGTGTAGACGATGTCCGCGGCGATAAGAAACTCCAGGCCCAACAGAATCCCGCGGCCGAGGAGTTGGCGCAGATCGTGGAACACCACCAGCCGGCCGTCCTTGCGCACCACCAGAACCAGCGCCCGCACCAGGGCGTAGCAGGCAATCAGGGTGATGATGCCGATGCCGATGGCCTCGATCAGCGCCGCGCTCCACTGCGCAACAGGGGATACCAGTTCGATCATGCTCACTCCCGGAAGCGCGCCACATGAGTGATGGCGCCAGGGGGTGATTAAAACCCCGATTCACCTCAGGTACAACAGGAGTAAATATCCCCCGGCAAAGCCGGGGGCTTTAGTTTGTGAGCCGCTCAAAGCGG
>CAZWUP010000183.1:0-6046 GCA_964637045.1 uncultured Porticoccaceae bacterium
GCAGTCGATAATGAATTTGAAGATCAAGTTCCGCGAGTCCTTCCGCCCCTTCGCGCCCTCGGTGTTGAGCGAACAGGTGGGCCAGTGGTTCGAGCAGGATGATGGCGTACCCTTCATGATGCAGGTCTACCAGATTCGCGAAGAGAAGAGGGCACAAATCCCAGCGGTGACCCATGTCGATGGTTCCGGCCGTTTGCAGTCCGTGTATGCCCACACCAACCCCCGCTATCATCGCTTGATCTCCGCGTTTCGGGATCTCACTGGAATACCCATGGTGTTGAATACCTCCTTCAATGAAAATGAGCCGGTGGTATGCAAGCCGGAAGAGGCCCTGGACTGCTTTTTGCGCACCAGAATGGATGTGCTGGTGATGGGGGACTGGCTGATTCGCAGGGAGGCTTTGCAGTGAGCATGATCCCGGGCAATCACCTCGTTCTCAGGTTCCTGGGTGGCGGCGATTGGGTCAGGTCTCGCTGGCAATGAAATTCTCCATTGTCACCGCCACCTTCAACAGCAGATCGTCCATTGCAGATGCCATCGCTTCGGTGGCCGCTCAGACCCACGGCGACATCGAGCATATTATCGTCGATGGCAATTCCACGGACGGCACCCTGGACATAATCAACGCCAGGCCGAACCGGGTGCGACAGATCATCTGTGAGCCGGACCAGGGTATCTACGACGCCCTCAATAAGGGCATTGGTGCGGCCGCCGGGGATATTGTCGGCTTTGTCCACTCCGACGATGTGCTGGCGGCCCATGATGTTATCGCGGCCATTGCTGAGGTCTTCGAAAGCAGCGGCGCGGACGGGGTGTACGGTGATCTGGAGTATGTTGCCCGGGAGGATGTTGGGAAGGTGATTCGCCGCTGGCGCAGCCGTCCCTTCGCCGCCGGCCTGTTGCGGCGGGGCTGGATGCCCCCTCACCCCACCCTGTATCTCAAGCGCCAGGTCTATGAGCGCCACGGCCTATTCGACGACAGCCTGCGCATCGCCGCCGACTACGATATGGTGCTCAGGGTGATGAGCGACCCAGCCTTGCGCTTTGTTTACCTGCCAAAGCTGTTGGTGAAAATGCGGGTCGGCGGCGCCAGCAACAGAAGCCTGGCCAATTTGCTGAGCAAGTCCCGGGAGGATCTGCTGGCATTGCGCCGCAACAAGGTGGGTGGCCTGGGGGCGCTGGCGCTGAAAAATCTGTCAAAAGTGCCGCAATGGTTTTGATCGGGTTTTTGGCTTGTCGTGTCCTGGATGGCCGCGCTTATAGAATTCTCACAATGACAAATGCTCAGAAGTTCCTTGAACCCCATTGCCGGCTACTCCGGGCTGGGGGAGAATCCGCCCATTGTGCTCAAGGATCAATCCCATGACGAAAAAGAAGGCGCTGATTACCGGCATCACCGGCCAGGATGGCTCCTACCTGGCGGAGCTGCTGTTGGACAAGGGCTATGAAGTCCATGGTATCAAGCGCCGCGCCGCCTCCTTCAATACCCAGCGGGTGGACCATATTTACCAGGACCCCCATGTGGACAACCAACGGTTCGTGCTCCACTACGGGGATTTGACGGATTCCTCCAACCTCACCGGTATCATCCAGAAGGTTCAGCCCGACGAGGTGTACAACCTGGGTGCCCAGTCCCATGTAGCGGTAAGTTTTGAGACGCCGGAGTACACGGCGGACGTGGATGCCCTGGGCACCCTGCGCCTGCTGGAGGCCATTCGCCTGCTGGGCTTGGAGCACAAGACCCGTTTTTACCAGGCCTCGACCTCCGAGTTGTACGGCCTGGTGCAGGAAAGCCCCCAGCGGGAGACCACCCCCTTCCACCCGCGCTCCCCCTATGGGGTGGCCAAGCTCTATGCCTACTGGATTACCGTCAACTACCGGGAAGCCTACGGTATGTATGCCTGCAACGGTATTCTCTTCAACCATGAGTCCCCGCGCCGCGGGGAGACCTTTGTTACCCGCAAGATTACCCGCGGTCTGGCCAATATCGCCCAGGGGCTGGAGCAGTGCCTGTACATGGGCAACCTGGATGCCCTGCGGGACTGGGGCCACGCCAGGGACTACGTGCGCATGCAGTGGATGATGTTGCAGCAGGAGCAGGCGGAGGATTTTGTGATTGCCACCGGACTGCAGCATTCGGTGCGGGATTTCGTCCGCTGGTCGGCGGCAGAGCTTGGTATCGAGCTGCGGTTTGAGGGGCAGGGCGCAGCCGAGGTGGCGGTGGTGGACGCCATCGCTGGTGACCGGGCCCCGGCGGTCAGGGCGGGAGATGTAATTGTGCGGGTGGACCCCCGCTACTTCCGCCCCGCGGAGGTGGAAACCCTCCTCGGCGACCCCAGTAAAGCCAAAAGCAAACTCGGCTGGGTGCCGGAAATCAGCGCTCGGGAAATGTGCGCCGAGATGGTTGCGGAGGATTTGAGAATGGCTCGGAGACATGCCTTTCTGAAGGCCAATGGCCACCAGGTGACCTTGACCCAAGAGTGATGATGCAGGTCATCCATGCATCCCCAACAGCCCTACAGGAGTAACTGATGGCAGTGACTATTTTTGTGGCCGGACATCGCGGCATGGTGGGGTCGGCGATTTGCCGCCATTTGACCCGGCGCGGCGGGGTTGCGCTCCTGACCGCTGACCGCGACCAGCTGAATTTAACCGACCAGGCCGAGGTGCGGGACTTTTTTGTCACTCACCAGATTGACGAGGTGTATCTGGCGGCCGCCCGGGTTGGGGGGATTCACGCCAACAACACCTACCCCGCGGATTTTATTTACGACAACCTGATGATCGAGGCCAATGTCATTCAGGCGGCCCATCAGCACGGGGTGCAAAAGCTGTTGTTCTTGGGCTCGTCCTGTATTTACCCCAAGTTGGCAGCGCAACCCATGGCCGAGGATGCCCTGCTGACGGGTACCCTGGAGCCCACCAACGAGCCCTATGCCATCGCCAAAATCGCCGGCATCAAGCTGTGTGAAAGCTACAATCGCCAGCATGGCCGCGATTACCGCAGCGTGATGCCCACCAATCTCTACGGTCCGGGGGACAACTTCCACCCCGACAACAGTCATGTTATTCCCGGCTTGTTGCGGCGCTTCCACGAGGCGACCCGGCAGAATGCGCCAGAGGTGGTGATCTGGGGCAGCGGTTCGCCCCTGCGGGAGTTTCTCCATGTGGACGATATGGCGGCGGCCTCGGTGCATGTGATGAATCTGGCGCCGGCCCTCTATCAGGCCAATACCGCGCCGATGCTGTCCCATATCAATGTGGGCAGCGGTGTTGACATCACCATCCGCGAGCTGGCGGAGACCGTAGCCCGGGTCACCGGGTTCAAGGGAAAGCTGGTTTTTGACACCAGCAAACCGGACGGTGCGCCGCGCAAATTGATGGATTCCAGTCGCTTGCGCGCCCTTGGCTGGCAACCCGCCTTTGCCCTGGAAGACGGCCTGCGGGATGCCTACCAGTGGTATTTAACCCATATCGACCAGGTGCGGGTAGCCTGATTTGATCGTTGCGGATTTCATGCTCGGGGTTTGCCCACAGTGTGCCGCGAGTCATGCTGGGTGACGTGTGATCCGCCGGGGGTCCCGGACCAGGCATCCTGAGCTCACCCTCGTTGGGTTACGCTTCGCTCCCAAAAGTAGGCGCTTTAAGCGACCCAACCTACTGTCACTAAGCATCCCGATTTCAACCCTTGTTGGATTGCGCTTCGCTAACCCGGGCTGCTGTCACCATTCCCTCCCGCCACAGCCAACTCCCCACCACTTGCTTCCCGCCGTTTGCGCGACCCCTAGGGGACAAGGTCGCGGAACACCCTTGCCTGTGCTTCCGCCTCACGGCTTGCCGCCAGTGCCCTGCGAGTTGCCCGCAGGGCATCCGCCGGCCTGTCGTGGGCAGGCAGGGTAAACCCCAGCTGAATCAGCAGGGGGTTGTCCAGCAGTCTGGTGGAGAGGTCGTTCGCCAGCCAGTGGTGCAGGTAGGTGCGGCGCAACGGCCCGGGTTGCACAGCGCGGATAAAGTGCTCGGGCGCGGTAATGCCCGTCAGCATGCGCAGCCACGCCAGCATGATCCAGGCGGCGGTTTTCAGACCGGCCCTGGTGAGGAGATCTGCCAGGGCCTCCCAGTGGGGGGATTGTTTCTCAAGCCACAGGGCGATATCCAGCACCCGGATGATGGATGCGTGGGGTGTGGTGCAGTACTTGCTGATCACCGGGTGTACCAGCATCAGGAACAGGGTTGCGGTTGGGGTGGGCGCCCAGTGGCTGCCGGTATTCCGGCGCTGAGCCACAAACTCCGCAGCCAGGGGTGTGCGGGTGCGGCCGGGACGCAGCACGTCCCAGTGCAGGTCGATATCCAGATGGCCGCGGTGGAGGGAGATTTCGTGGCTGATGGTGTCGCTGTTGATAACGGGGGTAAAGCCGGCGCCGACCAATGCCCGGGTGGCGGCGAAGCGCTCCTCAGGCACCACCAGCATATCGATGTCCGCAGCGACCCGCAAAGCCGGCTCGGAATAGAGGATTTCCCGAAGCCGAACCCCTTTGATAACCACATGGGCAATGCCTGCGCTATCGAGGGTGTGACGCACCTCGGCGAGGGCGTGTTTCTGCATCAAATAGTGGGCGGCGGCATTGCGGCGGGCGGCCCGCAGGACATCGCGCTCGGTGCCGTCGAGGACGTCGGCTGCGGTGGTTGTCAGCCAATGGTCCCACAGGGGGCCAAGGCCCTGGGCCAATACCAGGGCGAGCAGGTCTTCCCGGTTCTGCTGCAGTGCCGCCGCTGTTGCCGCGGGGAGCCTTGCCGTATTCGGCCCGGGGAGCAGCGGCGCCAGGGCCGCTCGGCGAAGGGCATAGATGTCAGTGTTCAGTTGGCCGCTATCAGGTTTGGATTTGATGGGTTGATTGTAGTGGCCAGTCGGGGTCAAGCGCCAGGGGTTGGGAGATGACAGTCGTCGACACTGCAGTCAGATTGCCTCCAGCAGCCAGAACACCATCGGCACTGTGGCCAGGCTCAGCACAATGCCGAGACCGACGACGCCGCTCACCAGGCGCGGCGCCAGGCCGGCCATGATGGCGATGGCGCCGGCGGATATCATCGAGGGCATCGCCGCCTGAAATATGCTCACCTTCACCGCCATTCCCTGTTGCCCCAGCCCTAACCACAGCAGCGCTGCCAGGGCGGGCATCAGTATCAGTTTGATGGCCAGGGCGATGCCCAGTGGCGCCAGCTCACTCCGGGTAAACCTGATGGTGAGGGCAAAGCCAACGGCGACCATCACCACAGGTACCAGTGTGGCCGCCAGGGAGTCGATCAGGGTTTGCACCAGGGCAGGGTATGGGGTGTCCCGCAACTGCAGCCCCACCAGCAGGGCGACGAACGACGGGAAGGTGATGATCTTCACCAGCGTGGCCCTGGCGGTGGGGCGGCTGGCAGTGGGGCTGTACAGGGCGGCAATCACTGTGGCGTAGGTCACCAGGGCAATAAAGGAGCCCGCCTGATCGTAGACCACCGCATAGGGCAGGGCGCCGGCCCCAAACAGCGCCTCCGTCATCGGGTAGCCGAGGAACGAGGTGTTGCCCAGGGGCAGCACAATCAGCAGTGCCCCGATCACCTCCCGCGGCCAGTGCAGCAGGCGGCCGAGCAGCAACACGATCCCCGCCACAACCGCCAGCAGCAGCCAGGGGGTGAGGATGGGCGCGATCAGCTCGCGGGACACCTGCAGCTGGGAAGCATTGTTCAGCACCAGGGCCGGCAGGGCGGCGTAGAGCACATAGGCATTGAGGCTGATACCGGTGCTCTTCGGCACCCCGGGCACGGTGCGCAGCAGCAGACCTATGGCGAGATAGGCCAGAACAAGGAGAAAATTATCCATAGGTATTCACGGGCGGTGGCGGAGACCATAAAGCCCAATTGAATTGCTGTCCAGAAGAAGAGGGTGGCTCTCGACCCTTGCCGGGGGCAGCTTGGGGCTGATGTTCAGCAGCGGTTTGCCCACTGGCCGGAGAGCTGAAGTCTGGGCACAAAAAAGCCGAGCGTTGCAAGCTCGGCTTTTTTG
>CAZWUP010000184.1:0-6014 GCA_964637045.1 uncultured Porticoccaceae bacterium
GATTGTAGGCTGTGGCGCGGCAAAGACAAGGGCGCAGCCGGGCCGCGGCAAAAACCCCCGGCCAGCGATTTACCCACTGCGCGGCCCCACGTACACTGTGGCCATGAAACTCGAACAGATGATCCGCACCCTGATTGCCTGCAACTCGGTGAGCAGCGTGATCCCCAGCGTGGACCAGGGCAACCTGAATGTTATCAACACCCTCGCGGAGTGGCTCGCCGAACTCGGCTTTGCCACCGAGGTAATGCCCCTGGCGGACCCCCGCAAGGCCAACCTGATCGCCACCTACGGCAGCGGACCCGGCGGCCTGGTGCTGTCGGGCCACACCGACACCGTGCCCTGCGACGACAGCCTGTGGCGCCAGGACCCCTTCCGCCTCACCGAGCGGGACGGGCGCTTCTACGGCCTGGGCAGCGCCGATATGAAAAGTTTCTTTGCCCTGGCCATCGAGGCTTTCAGGGCCGTCGCCGACCACAGCTTCCGACGCCCGCTGATCGTCCTCGCCACCGCCGACGAAGAGTCGTCCATGGCCGGCGCCAGGGCCCTGGTGGAAGCGGGCAAGCCGCTGGCCCGGCGGGCCCTGATCGGCGAGCCCACCGGGCTCAGGCCGGTGACCATGCACAAGGGCATCATGGTGGAAAAGCGGGTGATCCAGGGCCGCTCCGGCCACTCCAGCGACCCCGGGCTGGGGCGCAATGCCATGCCGACCCTGCACCTGGTGCTGGGGGAGTTGCTGCGGATCCAGGCCGAGCTCAAACAGCAATACCAGTCGCCCCTGTTCGCGGTGGACTACCCCAGCCTCAACCTGGGCTGCATCCAGGGCGGCGACAACCCCAACCGCATCTGCGGCCACTGCGAACTGGGCTTCGAAATTCGCCCCCTGCCGGGAATGGACCTGGACGAGCTGCAGCAACTGCTGGAGCGGCGCCTGCTGCCCCTGGGCGCCGCCCACGGCACCCCCGTCAGCCTCAGCTACAGCGGCGTGCCCCCCTTCGCCCCCCGGGGCGGCAGCGAGCTGGGGGAGCTCTGTCACCGCCTGACCGGCGTTGCCCCCGAGACCGTGGCCTTTGCCACCGAGGCCCCCTTCCTCCAGCAGCTGGGCATGGACGTGGTGGTGATGGGACCGGGCAGCATCGACCAGGCCCACCAGCCGGACGAATATCTGGACACCGCCCAGATCCCGGTTGCCATCGATCTCATCAAGGCGCTGATCGTCGACAGCTGCCTGGCGCCCGGCGACCCCGCGGCAGCGGGGCCACAGTGCTGAAAAAAATGGTTATACTCGCCTGACTTCGTCAAACCCCGAGACCAGCAGCCGTGGGCTATGTCAAATTCTTCCGCGATAGCTCCCCCTATATCAATATGCACAGGGGCAAAACCTTTGTCATCGCCCTGGCGGGGGACGGGGTGCTGCACAGCAACTTCGCCCATATCATTCACGATATCGCACTGCTCAACTCCCTGGGAATCCGCATTGTCCTGGTCCACGGCGCCCGCGCCCAGATCGAACAGCGGCTGGCGGCGGCGGGCCTGGAGCCGGTGTTCCACAATCATCAGCGGATCACCGACGAGGCCGCCATGGCCTGCGTCAAGGACGCGGTGGGTAGCACTCGAATAGCCGTGGAGGCAACCCTGTCCATGGGCCTGGCCAATTCCCCCATGCACGGCGCCCGCCTGCGGGTGGTGAGCGGCAACTTTATCACCGCCAAGCCGGTGGGGGTGCGGGACGGGATCGACTTCCACCTCACCGGCGAGGTGCGCAAGATCGACAGCACCGGCATCCGCAGCCAGCTGGACGGTGGCGCCCTGGTGCTGTTGTCCTCCCTCGGTTATTCCGCCACCGGCGAGGCCTTCAATCTCACCTACGAGAATGTGGCCACCGAGGCCGCGGTGGCCCTGGGGGCGGAAAAACTGATTCTGTTCACCGAGGAGGACGGGGTAGGGGACGCCGCTGGCAATTTGATCCGCATGCTGGGGATGGACCAGGTGCCGGAACTCCTCGCTGGGGCAAACCTCAAGCCGCCCCTGGCCAACTCCCTGGCGGCGGGCCACACCGCGTGCCGCAAAGGTATTCCCCGCACCCACCTGATCAGCTATCAGAAGGATGGCGCCCTGCTGCGGGAGCTCTTTACCCGGGAGGGGGAAGGCACCCTGCTGCTGCGCCACGGCGGGGAGACCGTCCGCGCCGCCGCCATCGAGGATGTTCCCGGACTGCTGGATATCATCTCCCCCCTCGAGGAGCAGGGGGTGCTGGTGAAGCGCTCCCGGGAGCTGCTGGAGACGGAAATCTCCAGGTTCTACCTGGTGGTGGACGCCGAGCAGGTGACCGTGGCCTGCGCCGCCCTCTACCCCTTTGCCGACGGCCACTCGGCGGAACTGGCCTGTGTGGCTACCCACGAGGACTACAAGAACCGGGGCTTTGCCGCGAAACTGCTGGCCCACATCGAAAAGCAGGCCTGGGGAATGGGTATCGGCAGCCTCTTCGTGCTCACCACCCAGACCGCCCACTGGTTTCTCGAGCACGGCTTTGTGCCCAGCTCCCTGGAGGAGCTGCCGGCGGAGAAAAAGGAGCTCTACAACTACCGGCGCAATTCCAAGATCTTCCGCAAGCAGCTTGCCGACAAGTACTGACCCCGGGTCGAGAGCACCAGTGCTGACTAATTACGTGTAATCAACGGTTCCTTAATTCTTGAACCCGGCCACCAGGGTTTCCACCGCCAGCAGGTCGGGAACCAGGACCTTTTCCTCCCCCACCGCCGCCGCGGTGAGCACCAGCTTGCCGCCACCCTCATCGCCACGCAGGGTCTCGGCGTTGACCTGGACCGGGTTGGGCAGGGCCTGCAGCAGGATGGCGTAAAAACCCAGCCCCTGGGCCGGGCCTATGGCGTTGAGTACCGCCATGCGGTTGTTCAGTTTCAGGGCCGGCCGCTCGCCCCCCATGGCCTGCTCCAGGGAGAGCAGGGGGATTCTCTGCTCCCGCCAGTTGAGCCAGCCGTAGAGGGGGGTCTTGTCGTTGCCGGACTCGGGCATGGCGATGGTGTTGATCACCTCGGCCACGGCGGTGATGGGCAACAACAGCTTGCGGTCGCTGAGGCTGGCGACCAGGCAGGAAATCCGGTCGGGAAGGCTGTCGGTTTGCACCGCGGTCTGGTTCATGGCTGGTCTCCACTGGCCCTATCCGGGGCCATCATTCAAATACTGGTTAAAGGTTTCCGCAAGGTCCTCGACGGCGCCTTGCTGGCTGGGGGTCACCCTGCGCAACACCGCCTCGGGCATGGCCACCGCGGCACAGGAGGCGGGGGACTGGACCCACACCTGGCCGCCGCCGGCACTGATCAGGGCGCTGCCCCGGCCGCCGTCGTCACCCATGCCGCTGAACACGATGATCCCGGCACGCCCCCCGTAGTAGCCGCTGACCTGCTCCGCCACCTCGTCGATATTGGGGCGGTAGGGGGCCTGCCAACCCTGGGCACCGGCCACCCCCAGCAGGCCCTCGTGGTCGATATCAAAGCGCTCCTCCGGGGAGGGCACAGTGACCCAGCCGCCCCGCAGTGACGCGCCGTAGTCGATGCCGCGCACTGGCCAGGCGCAGTTGCGGGCGACAATTTTCAACAGCTGGCCGTGCTGGTGCTCGACAAAATGCTGAACGTACACCAGAGCCACCCGCGGCGATGGCGGCACCAGGGCGAGAAACCGGCTCACCGCCTGGATGCCGCCGGTGGACGCCGCCAGCACCCACACCTGGAGCTCGGCCGCGGGCGCCAGGGTCACCGCAGCCGTCCCGGGGAGCCGCCCCGCCGGGCCCCGGGGAGTCCCGGCAACCTCAGCCGACCTCGGCACTGGTGAGCAGGCCATAGACTTCGCGGATCAACACATCCTCCTGATAGGGCTTGCCCAGGTAGCGGTTGACACCCATGGCCAGAGCCCGCTCCCGGTGTTTGTCGCCGGTGCGGGAGGTGATCATGATAATGGGCAGGTCCTTGAGGCGCTGGGTGGAGCGCACCAGCCGCGCCACCTCGAATCCGTCCATGCGCGGCATCTCGATATCCAGCAGCATCAGGTCGGGGGTGGTTTCCTGCAGGGCGCGCATGGCGTCCACCCCGTCCCGGGCGGTGATCACCCGGAAGCCTTCCCGCTCCAGGAAGCGGCTGGTGACCTTGCGCACCGTCACCGAGTCGTCCACCACCATGATGGTCTGGATATGGCTGTCGTCCTCGACCGCCACCTCTTCGCGGAGCTGTTGTTCAAACACCGGCGTCAACACCACCGCCGAGGACTGGTCGCGGAGCAGGCCCTGGAGATCGAGGATCACCACCACCCGGCCGTCGCCGAGCACCGTCGCGCCGGACAGCCCCGGCACCCGGCTGAACTGGGCGCCCAGGGTTTTCACCACGATTTCCCGGCTGCCGATCAGGGCGTCCACCTGGATCGCGTAGTTGTGGTCGTCGGCGCGGATCAACACCATGGGCAGCTGGCCGATGGCGGTGTCCAGGGTGGGCCGCAGATCCCCGGAGAGCAGGGTGCCCAGGTAGCGGACCGCATAGCTCTCGCCGCCGTATTCCAGCCGCTCCTTGGGGTTTTGGTAAAAATGGGTGAGCTGGTCCACGGTCAGCCTGGTCACCCCGCTGATGGAGTTCAGGGCCAGGGCGTAGGAATCTTCCCCCAGCTCGATCATCAGCGCCCGGTTGACCGACACGGTGAAGGGCAGCCGCACCTGAAACTCGGTGCCCGCACCCTTGCGGGTGGTCATGGTGACATTGCCACCGAGCTGGCGGACCTCGCTGTTGACCACATCCATGCCGACACCGCGGCCCGAGGTCTGGGTCACGGTGGCCGAGGTGGAAAAGCCGGGGTGGAAAATGAACTGGGCGATGTCGTTGTCGCTGTATTCGGTGCTGTCGTTGAGCAGCCCCAGCGAGAAGGCCTTTGCGCGAATCGCCTCCACATCCAGGCCGCGGCCGTCGTCGGCGATGCGAATCAACACATCCCCCCCCTCCCGGGAGAAGCTGATGGAAATGGTGCCCTCCGGGGCCTTGCCCAGCTCCCGGCGCAGGGCTTCGTCCTCAATGCCGTGGTCGATGGCGTTGCGCAGCATGTGCTCCAGAGGGGACATGATGCGCTCCAGCACCGAGCGGTCGAGATCCCCGTCGACGCTGCCCAGGTGGAGATTGGCGCGCTTGCCCACGGTGCTGGCGACCTGGCGCACCACCCGCCGGAGCCTCGGCACCACCCGGGAGAAGGGCACCATGCGGGTGCGCATCAGGCCCTCCTGGAGATCGGTGTTGATGCGGGACTGCTGCAACAACAGGGATTCGGCATCCCTGGACTTGTCCACCAGGGTGTCCCTGAGGTCCTGCAGGTCGGAGGCGGACTCCAGCAGGCTTCGCGACAGCTGTTGCAACTGGGAGTAGCGGTCCATCTCCAGGGGGTCGAAGCCCTCGATGGACTCCGAGGCCTCGATCTGTTCCCGGCGGAACATCACCTGGGCGTCGGTCTCGATACCCAGGCGCCGCACCTGGTCCTGCATGCGGCGGATGGTGGCCTCCATCTCGTCCAGGGAGAAGATGAATTCGTTGATGTTCTGCTCCACCTGGGAGCGGGAGATACTGGACTCCCCCGCCAGGTTGACCAGCATGTCGAGCATGGGGGCGGGGATTCTGACCACCTCCTGGGCGGCCTGCTGGGTGTCGGCCGCCACCCCCTGGTCGAGGGGATACAAGCCCTGGTAGGTGCCGGTAAAGGGCAGGATCTCGGCGCTGCTCCACTCCCGGGGCGCCGGTTCGCGGCGCTCCTCCGGCTCCGCGGGCGCCGTGCTCGGGGTTCTGCCGAACGCGCCGCGCACCGCCTCCAGGGCAGTGGACAGCTGATCGTAGCGCGCCAGCATGGCGGCCACCGCCGAGGTATCGCCGCCGAGGATGGCCTCCTCGCTGTCCTCCACCAGGGTTTCGAAGTCGTGGCAGAGGTCGCCGATATCCAACAGCCCGGCCATTCTGGCGCCGCCCTTGAAGGTGTGC
>CAZWUP010000185.1:0-5984 GCA_964637045.1 uncultured Porticoccaceae bacterium
CCCACCCGCAGATCACTGTGGAGGAGGAATTTCGCCACATGGAAAGCGGCATCGTCCAGGCGATCAAGCGGCGGGAGATCCTGTTGTTGGCGGTGGCGGTGGTCGGCCAGGTATGGGTGTTCAACACCCTCACCACCTACCTGCCCAGCTATTTCGAGACAGTGCACGGGCTCGACAAAATTGCCGCCGGGAGCATCACCGGCATCCTGCCCATAGCGGGTATTGCCGGCGGCTTGTTGTGCGGCACGGCGTGCGGAATGAGCGGCCGCCGCCGGCCCTTCCTGTGGCCGCTGATGTTCGCCATGCTGGTTTCAGCCCTGGTGGTGGCACTGCTGCCCCCGGGCCCCCTGGTCTACCTGGCGATTGCGGTATTCGGCTTTGCCTCCACCGGCTGCTCGGTACCCATTCTCACCACTTCCATGGACCTCCCTGGCACCAATCCGCAACTGGTGGGGGGCGCCATCGCGGTCATCTACGGCCTGGCGTTTATCCTGTCGTTTTTCGCATCGCCGCTATTCGGCCTGGTGGCTCCCCTGGTGGGCATGCGCACTGCCCTGGTGGTATTCAGCCTGCCGCTGGTGGTGTCCGTGGCGGCGCTCTACCGTATCCCGGAAACCGGCCCCGGCCCGGCCCGGGCTGCTGTCCTGGGCTGATACATCCCAGCCGACACCCAGGTTGCTCGCGGACAGCAGCAGGCTCAGGTCTCGAGCAACACCACTTCCGGATGGCGGTCGCGGATCAGCTTGCGCATACCGTCTTTCCAGTGCACCGTGCAGGGTCCGATCAGCGAGTCTCGCTTGCTGGAATCGGCGGCCCGCGACCAGGTAATACCGCTCTGGGTGCGCTCGAAGACCGGCTCGATCCCCGTAAGGTGGCCCATGTAACTCACCCACTCCTCGGTGCTGACCATGTCGTTGCCCCCCCAGTTGATAATGGTGCTCTTGATACGGGCTATCTCGAACGCAGGCCCAAGCTGAGCCAGCAGGTCGTCCTCGTGGATGGGCACGTGATAAACCGCCGGCCAGTCCTTTGGCACGATAATGGGCTCCCGACGCAAGAGCTTTTCCAGGTGTACGCCGGGCAAGCCGCCGTGCCCTCCACGGCCATAGGAGACGTTCATCCGCAGGATTGTGGTGGGCACACTGACGATCCTCCCCACAGTGCGGGTCACCGCCTCCCCCGCCGCCTTGGTGACACCGTAGTAGGGGGAATGGGGAGACATCCCGCCGAGCTGGTCTGTTTCCAGGTAGCGGTGGGTCTGCTCGGGGTGATCCTTGTAGACTCCGGTTGTGGACACATAGATAAAGGCTTTGGCTTTTCTGCAGTGGGCAAGCAGGAAACCTGTGCCTTCGGCGTTCTGCATCATGCCCTCTTCCGAGCTCTTCGGGCTGACCGCGGCGGCGGCGTGAAGGACATACTCAAAATCGTCGGGGACCCCCGCGAAATTGTTGGTGGTGTAATCGCAGCGGATGGGGCGGACACCCATGGCCATCACCCGCTCCAGGGAACCCGGCGCGGTGAAGCGGGCCATGCCCCACACCTCATTGTGAGGTGCCAGACCCAGCGCCAGCGACTCCCCCAGCTGGCCGGTCATTCCCGTCAGCAGTATTTTTTTTCCGTAGAGCATTGCAGACATCTCCCGCAGGTGTTGGTGGGTTTGACACCATTTTTATTAACTGTATAAACAGTACTGAACCATACTGCTGTGGACGACCAGGGTCAAGCTCAAAAAACTGAAAATAATTGCATTTATTCTGGACAGTTACCCACTACTATATATACAGTATTGCGGGCTGGGACCAGGCGGTCCTCTGCACTCATCACCGACAACCCACAATAAATTGCGAGCCCACCATGCCCCTTGAGCTGAGCCCCGCCCGCGTCATCGATCAGGCCGAGCAGACCACAGGCCTTAACGACTGGCACGGCGATGAATTCCGCGTCGCCCTCGAAATCCTCTTTGATGCCATTGCCAGCGAGGCAGGCATCGATTCCGCGCTGTATCCCCATATCGAAGCCGGCCAGGCTTTTAACCTCGGCAATCGCCTGAAAATCGTCGCGGACCGAAAGCGCTTTCCCGGCATAGCGCAAGAGAAAATCGACAAACCGCTGTTTATCCTCGGCCTGCCCCGCTCCGGCACCACCCTGCTGCAAGCCCTGCTCACCGCCGATCCCGCTGCCCGTGGCACCCTTCACTGGGAACTTCTCAACCCGTCACCCCCGCCGGAAACCGACAGCTACAGCAGCGACCCGCGTATTGCCATCGCCGAGCAACAGGTGGCGGGCATGGATAAGTCCCTGCTGGTGCGCCACCCCTTCGCCGCGCGCCTGCCCGAGGAATGCGGCCGCCTGTTCGACATGACAGTGATGAACCAGGGCACCTTCGGCAGCTATCAAGTCCCAGGCTATCTACACTGGCTGCTGGGCCAGGATTACGCCAGCGCCTATCCAATACACAAAATGTGCCTGCAGCATTTTCAGCATCGCCACAAGGGGGATCACTGGGTCTGCAAGTCAAACAAGCACCTGTTCACCATGGCGCAACTCTACGCCACCTACCCCGACCTGCGGCTGGTATGGCTGCACCGCGATCCAGCCCAGACCCTTGCCTCCCTGGGCAGCTTCATCCTCTCCATCCGCAAACAGACCCGCCCCGACACCGACCCCAAAAAGCTCGGCAGGGAATGGGCATCGTTACAGGAACTGGCATTGCAGCGCGGCCTGCTCTATCGTGAACGCATGGGGGATCAGTCCGGCATTTGCGACGTTCACTACAACCAGTTGATAAGTGACCCTTTGAACACCGTGGCCGGCATTTACAAGCACTTTGGTATGACCTTTAGCGACGCCGCCCGGGATGCTGTGGCGCAGTGGCTGCGGGACAATCCCCAGGACAAGCACGGCGTTCACAAGTACACCGGTGAGCAATTCGGCTTGGATGTGAATCAAGTCCGCGAGCGTTTCGGTTTCTACATCGACCGATTTGGTGTTGAACCTGATCACTGACAACAGGCATCCGATTCCCAGCATGACAGGCCAACGGGGCCGCCAACAGGACGGAAAATCAGGCGCGGCACACGAGCTTATCCCTATTCAGGCAACGCAACAAACAGGACGGTATTCTCCCATGGCTGATGGACAAACATTGGGTCCAGGTATTTTCGAGGCGGGCTTGCTCGCGGCACTGGACAGCCCTCAGCTGGTAAAGTTTCCGGCGGGCTACCACGAGGCCTACTGGTTCTATGGTTACGATGAGCACCACAGCATTGGCTATTACTTCTACCTGGTGGCGGATACCGCAAGCGATACCTTGCGCCACGAGCAGACCTATATTTTCCTTGCCGATGGTTCGATCCTCGCCGACCACGGTTCCGGTCACGGCACCACCGACGGGGTAGCCCGAGGGGACAAGCTGGAATTTGTTTGCAGACAACCCTTCCACCGCTGGCAGATTCGCTATGACGGGATCCTGACCCAAATCCCTGCCCAACAGCGACTGTCCGGCGTCGAAGGCGGCCCGCAACGAGTTGCGGTGTGTGGCGACCTGCACTTCACCGCCGACACAGCGGCATGGAATACCGAGGGCAATTGGGGCGAGCCGCCCCCGGCGCTGCGTTACCACCAACTGGGACGCGGCCTGGGCACCCTCACCGTGGACGGACGTGCCATCGACATCGACAGCTACTGCTTTCGCAGTCACTCCCGCCGACAGCGCGAGATGGCGGGTTGGGCCGGGCACACCCTGGCCAATGCCATGTTTGCCGATGGCAGCGCCTTTGGGATTTTCCGCATGCGTGGTTCTGAGCAACGGCCGGAGCGCGGCCGCGGATTTGTCATCGCCGATGGCCGACTGCTCGATGCCGATGTGCTTCACTGTCCAATGCTGGACACGCCCTCTGCCGATGGTGAGCACTTCACCATCGAGCTGTGCGGCGAATTCGGCAAAGTCACCATCCACGGCGAGATACTGACGGAGGTCTTTCTGTCCCAAACTCCGGATGAACGTCGCTACGGCGTTGACTATAAAGCTGTTGCCGGCATGCTCCTCAGCGACGGCTTTGCGCGGTTTCGTTGGGATAACAGGGAGACCATTGGCGTGTTTGAACGATCCACCCTGCTGGGGACCCTGGGTGAGTAGCTGCCTATCGCGGCGCTCGCCAATGCACCTGCCCACCACCGGCGGATACTTTAGGGATCAAGTGTGACAACGACCAAAAAAAAACCTCTTGCCGACAAGCGGGACACCCCCCGCCTGGTGGACAGAAAACGTCAAAAGGTATCACAGATCGTCGCCGACGATCTGCGCCGCAAGATCGCCCACGGCGTTTTTGGCAATGGCAGCACCCTGCCCCTTGAATCCCAGCTGACCGTCCAGTACGGCGTATCCCGGCCAACCATCCGCGAAGCCATCCGCATCCTCGAAACCGAAGGCCTGGTGGTCACCTCCGGGGGTGGCCCCAAGGGCGCCAAAGTTCAATCCTGCAACGCCGATCAAACGGCGCGCATGGCGGGCCTGGTGCTTCAGGTACGCGGCGCTTCGATTCTCGATGTCTTCCGGCTGCGGACCATCATTCAGCCGGCAGCCGCCAGGGAGCTGGCGGAACGTCGACCGCCACCGGATTTCTCCGGCCTGTCCGCCCTGGTGGAAAAAATCGAACAGGCGGCAGACAATCCGCGACAGATTTTTCGCCTGTTGGAAGAGTTCGATGAACAGCTGATGGCGCTCACCGGCAATCAAGCCCTGTGCCTGGTAAGCCAGATGGTCAACCAGATCCTGGAGCTGCACGCCGCCTCCATCCCCGAACGGGTCGAAGAGCTGCCGGCACCGAATATCGCCAATATGAAACCCAGCCAGCGGGACTTTCGCCGTGTTGTCGAACTGCTCAAGGAGGGCCAGGGGGCCGCGGTGGAAACGCTGATGCGCGAAATTCTCAAAGGCATCGAGGCCAATCACACACGGCTGGAGGCTGCCAGCAATCAACTGAATATCTACTGAGGAGAAATACAATGGACCTGGGACTGAAGGACAAGGTCGTTGCCATTGTCGGTGGCACCACCGGCATGGGCTATGCCGCCGCCGAGGTTCTCGCGGCGGAAGGGGCGTCACTGGCGCTCCTTTGCCGCGACGCCGAGCGCGGCGAGGCCAAGGCCGAGGCCCTGCGGCGGCACACCGGGCGCGTCCAGGTTTTCGCCGCCGACGCCACCGAGCCCGGGGCAATGGACGGCGCCCTGCAAGGGGTTGTCACACACTTCGGCGGCCTGGATGGCCTGGCGGTAACCGCGGGTCCAATGCAGAAAATGGCGCCCTTTGTCGAGCTTGGCGACAGCGACTGGCTGAGCTACTTCGAATCGCAACTGATGACAACGGTGCGCGCCTGCCGGGCGGCACTGCCACTGCTGGAAGCCAGGGGCGGCGGCACCATGGTGGTCACTTCAGCCTATTCCATCCGCCATCAGAGTCCGGTGCTGGCCCCCTACTCGGCCATGAAACAGAGTATCGCTGGCGTGGCCAAGAATATTGCCAAACACTGGGGCAACCGGAACATCCGCTGCAACTGCATCGCCCCCGGCGCCATTGCCAGCGAGGCCCTCGACGAGGCGCGGGCCATGGCCCGGGAAAAATACGGTACCGCCCTGTCCCCGGACGAAGCCCTCAACCGGTTTATGATCGAGGAATGGCATCTCGACGTGGCCCTGAGGCGAGTTGGAAAGCCACGGGAAGTGGGCGAACTGATCGCCTTCCTGCTGTCTGACAAGGCCGCATACTTGACGGGCGCACTGATCAACATCGATGGTGGCACGGACTTCTAGCCACCACATCACACAGCTGGCCAAACCGCACCCCTGGCTAAAAAATCCCCGGGGCGGTGGACACCCGGGGAACAAGGGGAAAAGCAGTGCAGGTGGCGCCCGCGGCCAGTTGCGCGTGTAGTGCACCGTTCTGTTTGGAACTTAAGGCTGGGTGTGTGTTTCGTCGCGGGTCG
>CAZWUP010000186.1:0-5979 GCA_964637045.1 uncultured Porticoccaceae bacterium
TGGATGGCAGATTGTCCGGATCCGTTCTTCGAGGCGCGGTTCGACAAACTGCGCATATCAATTTACCACCACATCTGCAAATGGGGCCCGCGGTCATCTCGCAGGGGGATACCCCTTGAGGGGTAATGAATAGCGGTGGCGGCCGGTCTAGACTTCTTGGACACAATACCTGACTTTTCCGGGAGCCCGCCATGTACGATTTTGTTTTCAGTCACGATTGCCACATCTCCGAACCCTCGGACCTGCTCGAAAAGAACCTGCCCGCCAAATTCAAGAGCGTCATGCTCAGTGCCGAGCGCAGTGGCAACAACATGGTGTTCCGCTCCGGCGACACCACCCTCTATCATATGAGTGTGATGGGCAAGGGTGATATAAGCCGCTCCTACAGCGGCGAAGAACTCCGCCCGGGGGCCCGCACCGGCGGCTACGACATCGGCTTCCGGCTCGAGGAAATGGCCCGGTCCGGGGTTGATTCCACCATCGTCTTCAGTGGTCTCACCGGTTTTGCCTATGCCCTTGACCCCGATCCAGGCCTGGCCCACATGCAGGTTTTCAACGACTGGTGTGTCGATCATCTCCGCGAACTCCCACACACCTTCGTGCCCACTGCGATGCTTCCCGCCCATAGCCCAGAGGCGGCGGAGGTCGAGATGGAGAGGGTGCTCAAGCTCGGTTACCGCTCGGTGATGTTGCCCATCGACACCTATCCAGGCGCGCCGCGCTATATCGATCCGGCCTGGGACCGGCTGTGGTCCCTGTGCACCGAGGCCGGCGTGCCCATGACCATGCACTCGGGCACCAGCTGCGCGCCCATCCGCTACCAGGGTCCGGGGGCGGCCTGTATGAACTACTACCAGCTGGGCCTGATCGCCCAGGAATCCATTGCCGCCATGGTGGCCTCGGGGCTGTTCGATCGCCATCCCAAGCTCAGGCTGGTCAACTGCGAATCCGGCGCCGACTGGCTGCTGTGGATGGGCGAGCGCCTCGACGAAGCCTACACTCGCCACAATTTCTACGTCGATCCCAAGCTGAGCCGCCTGCCCAGCGAAATCCTCTACAGCCATGTACTGGCCACCACCCACCGGGAAAAGGGCTGTCTCAACAACCTCAGGTACACCGGCCACGACTGCGTCATCTGGGCTGACGACTACCCCCATGCCGAGGGCACCTTCCCGGAGACGAAATCCGTGCTGGAGGGCCTGTTCGATGGCATCGACGTGGCGTCGGATGTCCAGAACCTGGTGGTCGGCGGGACCTGTGCCAAGCTCTACGGTGTCGATCCCAAGGAGGCCAAGCTCGAAAAGCAGCGGTTCAGCAACCGAGCGGTGGCCTGACGGCGCGGGGCCGCGCCGGCGTTGCCGGCGGGAGGTAGCCGCGGCTGCCGATCAGCGCAGGGGCGCCCACCAGGGGCGCCCTGTTTTTTGGTGGGTCGCGAATGGTTCTGCAATCCCTTCGCTTCTGCTAGAGTCTGGCCATTCCCATCCCAGACCACAGGAGTACACCATGGACTTTCCCAAGATCGGCAACATGGCCCCGGCCTTTACCCTGCTCAATCAGCGCGGCGAGAAGGTGGCCCTCAAGGATTTCAAGGGCAACAGCAATGTGGTGCTCTATTTCTATCCCAAGGCCATGACCCCCGGCTGCACCACCCAGGCCTGCGGCATTCGCGACAGCAAGGCCGCCTTCGCCAAACTGGATACCGTGGTGCTCGGCGTCAGCCCGGACCCCTTCAAGCGCCTGGCGAAGTTTGAGGAGCGGGACCAGCTCAACTTCGACCTGCTGTCCGACGAGGACCACGCCCTGGCGGACAAGTACGGGGTTTGGGGGCCGAAGAAATTCATGGGCCGGGAGTTTGACGGCATCCACCGGGTGACCTTTATCATCGGCAAGGACGGCCGCCTCAAGCACATCATGGCCAAGGTCAACACCAAGACCCATCACCAGGATGTGCAGAACTGGATCAGGGACAACCTGTGAACCCACCCGGCCGGCCTGGTCCCGGTCATTGTCCGGCACCCGGGAAAGCGGTAAAGTTGCCGCCTTTTAGCCAGTACTGACAGAGGAACACCATGAGCATACCCAGTGACTACCTGACTTTCGCCGCCGCGGCCCCCGCCGGTGAGCCCAATCCCATGATTACCCTGCTGATGTTTGCCGGGCTGTTTGTGTTCATGTACCTGCTGATCATCCGTCCCCAGCGCAAGCGCCAAAAGGAACACCAGGCCCTGGTGGGCAGTCTGGCCAAGGGGGACGAGGTGGTGATGAACAGCGGCATGCTGGGCAAGATCACCAAAATCGAAGGCGACTACGTGGAAGTGGAGGCCAACGACAACCTGCGGATGAAGTTCCAGAGGGCGTCGGTACACGCGGTGTTGCCCAAGGGCACCTTCAAGTCCATCTGATCCAGACCCGGAACGGGTCGCGGGGCCTGCCAAGCGCGAAGCAAGCCAGGATATTGGTTTGGCAGAGATTGTTGGATTGCCCCACCTTATCGAGAAGGTGCTGAATAGGTAAGCTTTTGTAAACCGAGAAAAGGAAGCCGCCCGCCATGGCCATCCAGGTACCTCCACGGTTGACTCTCGCCCGGACACCCACTCCCTTTTATTGTCTGGAGCGGCTATCCGCCCACCTCGGTGGCCCCAGGATCTGGGTCAAGCGGGACGACCTCACCGAGTGCGCCGCCAGCGGCAACAAGATTCGCAAACTGGAGTTCACCCTGGCCCGGGCCCTGGCGGCTGGCTGCGACACCCTGGTCACCAGCGGCGGCCTGCAGTCCAACCACTGCCGGGCCACCGCACTGCTGGGGGCTCGGCTGGGGCTCAAGGTCCATCTGCTGCTGAGGGACGAGGGGCAGTACCAGGAGGTGGCCCAGGGCAATCTCCTGCTCGACTATCTCGCCGGTGCCGAGGTCACCCTGGTGCCCAGGGAGCAATACCTGCGCCACCACCGGCAATTGGTGGAGGCTATCGCCGACGACTGCCGTACCCAGGGCAACAAGCCCTGGGTAATCCCCGTGGGTGCCAGCGACGGCCACGGGGTGTGGGGCTATATCCACTGTGCCCAGGAATTGCAGGAGGATTTTGCCCGGGCAAATATTCAGCCTCAGGTGCTTTTTCACGCCACGGGTTCCGGCGGCACCCAGGCCGGCCTCAGTGCCGGAGCCGTTATCTACCACCTGCCCTGTACCGTGGTGGGGGTGGCGGTCTGTGACGACGCCGACTATTTTCGCGCCAAGGTGCGCGCCGATCTCCAGCACTGGGCCACCTGTTACCCCGGCGGCCCGGCGCTGGACACCATTCCCCTCGCGGTCAACGATGCCTATATTGGCCCCGGCTATGGGGTAGCCACCGAGGAGGTATTCGCCAGTATTCGCCTCGCCGCCAGGCTGGAGGGCCTGGTGTTCGACCCTGTGTACACCGGCAAGGCCTTTCACGGTATGCTGGAGGAGATTCGCAGCGGTCGCCTTGCCGCTGCCAGCGATGTGGTTTTCGTTCATACCGGCGGGATCTACGGCCTGCTGGCCCAGGCAGACGAACTGCGGATTCTGCGCCCACCACGGCTTTGACTGCTCACCAACAGGGAGAGAGATGATGTTTGAATCGGCATTGAGCTGGCTGAACGGCCTGGTCTGGGGGCCCTTGATGCTGGTGCTGATTCTCGGTACCGGCATCTACCTGACGGTGGGCTTGAAACTGATGCCTCTGGTGAAGCTGGGCTTTGGCCTGCGGGCCATGGTCGCGGGTATCAAGGGTTCTGGAGAGGGGGATATCAGCCCTTTTGCCGCCCAGATGACTGCCCTCTCCGCCACCGTGGGCACCGGCAATATTGTCGGGGTGGCCACCGCGGTCAGTATCGGGGGTCCCGGGGCCCTGTTCTGGATGTGGTGCACGGCCCTGGTGGGCATGGCCACCAAGTATGCGGAGTGCATGCTGGCGGTGCATTTTCGCGAAACCGATGAGCTGGGCCGCAAGGTGGGTGGCCCCATGTACTATATCCGCGACGGTCTGGGCAAGCGCTGGGCCTGGCTGGGGTTCTTGTTTGCCCTGTTCGGCGCTCTCGCCGGGTTTGGTATCGGCAGCTCGGTACAGGCCAACTCGGTGGCGGGGGCCATGACCAACGCCTTTGCCATACCCACCTGGGTGTCGGGGCTGGTGATGGCGGCGCTGGTGGGTCTGGTGCTGCTGGGGGGCATCAAGCGCATCGGCGCCGTGTCCGAGGCCCTGGTGCCGACGATGGTGTTGATCTACCTGGTGGCGAGCATCATAGTGCTGGCGGTTCACGTCGCGGAGTTGCCGGCGGCACTCTGGCTGGTGATTGAGAGCGCCTTCACCCCGGTGTCCGCCAGCGGCGGCTTTGCCGGGGCCACCATCATGCTGGCCATCGAGAAGGGCGTGGCGCGGGGAATTTTCTCCAACGAGGCGGGGCTTGGCAGTGCCCCCATCGCCCACGCCGCCGCCGAAACCAACAGCCCGGTGACCCAGGGTGCCATCGCCATGACCGGTACCTTTATCGACACCATTGTTGTCTGCACCCTCACCGGCTTGATGCTGGTGGTCACCGGGGTGTGGGACAGCTCCGCTCAGGGCGTGGAGCTGACCGCCGCCGCCATGACCACAGTGTTGCCCCACGGCGACAAGATCATTGCCGTGTGCCTGGCGATGTTCGCCTTCACCACACTGCTGGGCTGGAGTTATTACGGCGAGCGCTGTGCGGAATACCTGCTGGGGGTGAAGGTGATCGTGCCCTTCCGGGTGCTGTGGGTGGTGGCGGTGTTCGTCGGCGCGGTTATTCATCTCGACCTGGTGTGGATGCTGGCGGATACCCTCAACGGCCTGATGGCCATTCCCAACTTGATTGCCCTGTTGCTGCTGAGCCCCCTGGTGTTTACCCTCACCAGAGCCTATTTTGCCGAGGAGCAAGCCAATGGCCAGTAATTTTGGCGACAAGCTGGTGATCGCCATTTCGTCGCGGGTGCTGTTTGATCTGTCGGAGAGCGACCGGGTGTTCCGCGAGCAGGGCCTGGCGGCCTATGCGCAGCACCAGATCGACCACGAAAGCGAAATTCTCGAGCCCGGCGAGGCCTTTCCCCTGGTGCAGAAGCTGCTGCGCATCAATGAAAAGCTGGGGGGCGAGCCGCGGGTAGAAGTGATCCTGCTGTCCCGCAACTCCGCGGACACCGGCTTGCGGGTATTCAACTCCATTGAGCACTACGGGTTGAGTATCAGTCGCGCCGCCTTCTGCGGTGGTGAAAGCCCCTATCGCTATGTGTCGGCATTTGGCTGCCACCTGTTTTTGTCCACCCATGCCGAGGATGTGCGCAACGCCCTCCAGCACGGCGTGGCGGCGGCGACCCTGTTGCCCTCCACCAAGGCCAGCCGGGACGATGACGAACTGCGCTTCGCCTTCGATGGCGATGCGGTGATTTTTTCCGACGAAGCGGAGAAAATCTTCAAGACCCAGGGCCTCGACGCCTTTACCAAAAGTGAAAAGGCCGCCGCCCGACATCCGCTGAGTGCCGGCCCCTTCAAAAACTTTCTCGAAGCCCTGCAGGGTTTGCAGGCGGAATTCGGGCCGGGCAAGTGTCCTATCCGTACCGCGCTGGTTACCGCTCGCTCCGCCCCCGCCCACGAGCGGGTGGTGATGACCCTCAGGGACTGGAATATCCGCATCGATGAATCCCTGTTTCTGGGTGGGCTGCCCAAGGGGGAGTTTCTCAGGTCCTACGGTGCGGATGTGTTCTTCGACGATCAGCAGCAGCACTGTGAGTCCGCCAGCCCCCATGTCGCCACCGGCCATGTGCCCCATGGCGTGGCCAACGAAGGGCCCTAGGTTGGCAAATTTGGGGCAGGGTTGAATGGCAGTTACCTTGGATATTTTTTACTTTGCCACCCGGCCTGAGCCCCGGGAGGGGTTTTCGAGGCACACCGTAAACCCATCCCTGGGGGCTCGACGGCGGCATCCCCGCCGCCGACGGTCTCG